>NZ_CP096205.1:1207500-1509375 GCF_023195775.1 Flavobacterium azooxidireducens | reverse complement strand
GCTTTGGTTTTAAATTCTTGTAGCGTTTCGTTGGAAATAGCGGGTTCAAGCAAGCGTTTGTAACTATCTTTTATGGCTAATTTCAGTTGATGTGCCGTTTCTTTGTTGTTTTTAATTGTATTATTTTCAATGAACTCTAGAGCTTCATCCGGTTCGATTTCTACGTTCATTTTCACAAAACCTTCGGCTTCTGCACGCAACATGGCCAATAATCGATGCGATGGTGTTTTTGAAAGTGGTTCTGCCCAATCAAAATATTGGTTGAATTTTTGAGCATTTTCATCTTCTTTTTTTGATTTCACTACTTTGGTTGAAACAATCGCTTTTCGTTGAAACAATCGACGTAAATTTTTTCGGACAAAGCTGTTTTCATTGATCCATTCGGCAATAATGTCTCTTGCTCCTTGTAATGCTTCGTCTTCATTGGCTACTTTATCGTTCAAATATTTTGAAGCAATGAACTCAATATCATCGCTGTTTTGTGCCATAATAATCTTCGCTAAAGGTTCTAGTCCTTTTTCACGTGCAGCATCAGCTTTGGTTTTTTTCTTTTTTTTGTAGGGTAAGTAGAAATCTTCTATTTCTTGTAAATCAAAAGAATTTTCAATTTTCAATTTTAATTCAGGTGAAAGTTGTCCTTGCTCTACAATTGCTTTTAAAATAGATTCTTTTCGCTTTACAATTTCTTCAAATTGTTTGTTGAGCTTGAAAATTTGCTCGATTTGAACTTCATCTAAATTGCCGGTTTGATCTTTTCGGTATCGGGAAATGAAGGGAATTGTGCAGTCTTCTGAAAGAAGTTGTAACGTATTTTCAATTCCTTTAACAGGAAGTTGTGTGGCGTTTTGAATATATTGAATTTGATTCATTATAGTTATTTATATTGGTAAAATGTGATTTCTTTTTTAGTAAGAGTAGTATCAATCCTGCACAATAAAATCCTTCGGGTCCACTTTTTGAAATTCAGGTTGAATATTCACATGGTTAATGTCGAATTTTTCATAAAGCACTTCTTCAATTTCATGCAATAAATCGTTGAATTCACTCATTTTGATGTCTGCGGCACAGTCTAAATGAGCTTCTAAATGCAATTCTTCTTCGTTTAAATGCCAAACGTGAATGTGGTGTAATTTTCCAACTCCTTTGATTTGATGCACTTCTCTAACAATTTCTTTAATGTCGATGGTATCCGGTGTAAACAACATCAACATTTTGGTGGATTTTATAAATAAATCGAAACCAACAATGATTAAGTAAACAGCAATCAGCAATGTCATCACACTATCAACCCAATAAATTTGATAGAATTTCATTAATAATCCGCCGGTTAAAACCGCAACAGAAGCCATCATATCAGTAAATAAATGCAAATAAGCCGACTTCATATTCAAATTATGAGCCGCATCTTTACGAAGTAATAAAACAGAAAATCCATTGACAGCAATTCCTAAAAGTGCTAACCAAATCACTAAACTGGATTCAATTGGTTCGGGATGTGCTAATTTAATTATTGCATGATAAATCAATATAAACGCCACAACTATCAACGTAGATGCATTGATAAACGCTGCAATTAATTCAGCTCGTTTATAACCAAAAGTATGACTGATAGAAGCTTTTCGTCGGGATAATTTGTGAGCTACCAAACTAAAAATCAGCGAAAGCACATCCGAAAAATTGTGCAACGCATCCGAAATTAAAGCCAAACTACCCGAAATAATTCCACCAATCACTTGAGCAATCGTAATCAACGTATTAAGTAAAATGGATAAAATCAGATTTTTTCCGGTTACGTTGTGCTTGTGGATTTTTGGGTTGGTAGACATCTATATATTTTGTTTTTTAAACCATTAAGGAGTTAAGGTTCATTAAGTTGAATTCTTAATTTTTCTTAATTCCTTAATGGTTCAAATTGTTACGAACAACTTATTTTATTCACTCGATTCTGATGTCTTCCTCCTTCAAAATCAGTTTTCAAAAACGTTTCCACCATTTCAACCGCTTGCGGAATCGAAGTAAATCGTGCCGGAATACTAATGATATTCGCATCATTATGTTGTCTGGCCAAAGCCGAAATTTCTTTTGTCCAACACAAAGCAGCTCTAATGCCTTGGTGTTTGTTGACGGTCATAGCAATGCCGTTACCGCTGCCGCAAATCACGATGCCTAAATCGGCTTTTCCGGTTTCTACATCGGTGGCTACCGGATGACCAAAATCGGGATAATCCACACTATCTGTTGTGTTGGTTCCGTGATTAATGACTTCATGGCCTTGTTTTTCTAAAAAAGCAACGATGGCTTTTTTATAATCCGGGCCAGCGTGATCGTTTCCAATTGAGATTTTCATTTTAGTTGTGTTGTTATTTTTATCTTTACAAAAATAATCAAATTCAATCAGCTTAGGATGAAATTTAACGGTCAGGTTTGTTCATTTGATGATAATGCGTTGTATTGGGAATTACACATCCCTATTCCTCCGGCTGTTTTTGAAAAATTGCTGAAAGAAGCGAAAGACAAACGCGTGGTTTGCACACTTAACGGAAATTTTTCTTTTCATTGTGCGATGTTACCAAAAGTGACTTTTCATTATATTTTATTGAATAGAGAAATCTCTAAAAAACTGAATTTGCATTTGAATGATGATGTAAAAGTTGAATTAGTGAAAGACGATAGCAAATACGGCATGCCACTATCCGAAGAAATGGAAGAAGTTTTTTTCAGCGATCCCGAAGGAAGCGATTTGTTTCATAAACTCACACCCGGAAAACAACGAACGTTAATTCATGTGGTCAATAAATACAAAAGTTCGCAACTTCGGATTGAGAAATCATTTGTTATTTTAGATCATTTGAAAAACCGAAAAGGTGTTTTGGATTTTAAGGGGTTGAATGAGGATTTTAAGAATTTTAAGAATAGATTTTAATTTTAGACACGGATTTCACGAATTAACACGGATTTAAAATCTCAATCATAAGCTTAGTGAAATTCAGAATCCGTGTTAATTCGTGAAATCTGTGTCAAATAAAATAATCTCCCAAAAACCACATACGTTGGATGGGAGACGAGACGCTGAAAAATTTGCTTAATTTTAAGTTTTTATCATAAACTTAATCATAATAAGTAGCTTTGTGAAATTCAAAATCCGTGTTAATTCGTGAAATCCGTGTCAAAAAAATACGATTACATCATCCTAGGTTCCGGATTATCCGGTTTACTCACCGCTTTTCAAATGGCGAATGATCCGTGGTTTAATGATAAATCTATTCTAATCATCGACAAAGAAATAAAAAACCAAAACGACCGAACGTGGTGTTTTTGGGAAGAACCAAATGGCGAATTCGATTCCATCCTATCTAAAACCTGGGAAAAAGCATTTATAGGAAATCAGGATTTTCAACAATCTTTTGATATGCATCCTTATTTGTATAAAATGATTAGAAGTAGTGATTTTTACAAATTGGTATTCGATACGATTTCATCTAAATCTAATTTTGCTTTTATAAATGATGAAATCATACATTGGAAAACGATTGAAAATTCGGTTGAAATTCAAGGAAAAAATCAAACTTATACTTCAAATTTTTTATTGAATAGTTTTTTTGATGTTAATCCAATTCTCAACCAAAAGAAATATCCCTATTTAAAGCAACATTTTATCGGCTGGTTCATCAAAACCAAAGAAGCAATTTTTGATGATTCTGAAGTAAAATTTATGGATTTTACGATTGAACAAGACGGAAACACTCGATTTATGTATGTTTTACCAAATTCAAAAAGCGAAGCTTTGTTTGAATATACGTTGTTTTCTGAAGATTTATTAGAAAAATCACTATACAAAAAAGCAATTCAAAACTATCTTCAAAATTTAGGAATAACAGATTATGAAATTGTAGAAAAAGAAGCAGGAAACATTCCAATGACTTGTTTTCCGTTTCATAAACAAAATTCAGAGCGGATTTTATTTATCGGAACGGCAGGTGGTTGGACAAAAGCTAGTACAGGTTTTACTTTCTTCAACAGTAAAAAACAATCTGAAAAATTGGTGGGATTTTTAAAAACAAATCAAAACCTTTCCAAATTTCATCAAAAAAACCGCTATTGGTTTTATGATTTAATTTTGTTGGAAGTTTTACATCAAAATAATGAATTGGGAGCTCAACTTTTTGGAACACTTTTTCAAAAAAATTCCATTCAAAATATCTTCAAATTTTTGAACGAAGAAGGAACTATTTATTCTGATTTAAAAGTAATGTTAACGTTACCAAAATGGTTATTTATTAAGGCTACTTTTCGGGCTTTATGGAAGTTGGTGTAACCGTTGTTTGTTATCTGTTTTCGGTCACCGTTTACCCACAATCTTGTCATTTCGATTTCTATGATAAAACCAAATTTTTTTGATAAGGAATTTGGTTTTTAATTACTGCAAAAACCCTATGTATTATTTTGTTTCTAACTGCATTTATAACGCTCATTTTATTTTTACCTTCTTCTACTTTTCGAAGATAATAATTTCTTAAGTCATTATCATTCCTAATAGCACTCATCGCTCCTAGATGCAAGACTCTTTTAACTGTTTTATCAGCAAGCCTTGACACTCCGGGTCTTCGCTTTATTGATGTGCCTGACTGAAAATCAAAAGGAACAACTCCGCTATAACATGCCATTTTCCTTGGATCTGTTATAGTTGTAAACCCTTCCGTTTTTGCCAAAATAATCCAAGAGAGTACTTTGCCTACACCAGGAACAGATTTCATCAATTGATAATTATTTTTTAATTCTGATTCACTAGAGATAACTTCTTCTATACTTTTTTCTATGTTTTTAATTTGAATATCAATACTCTTAACAAGTTGCAAATTTAATTTCAGCAATTCCTTGTCCATATTAATTCCTTTCATCAGTTTGTAGTCATCCTGCTGGCTCGTCAATTGTTTTCTCATTTTTATTCTTGCTGCTCTTTCTGTAAGCAGTACTTTAATTTTTCTGATTGTCAAGGATGAAGGTTTCCATTGTGTAATTTCTTGATGGTTCTTCTCGATAAAATTACAAATTCGAAGTGCATCAACCTTGTCATTTTTTCCTCTTGTAAGGCCCATACTCTTCTTTAAGTGTAAGGGTGATATGATATAAACTTTAAAGTTGTGAGATTCCAAGACCTGCAACAAATTCCAATTATATTTACCTGTGTTTTCCATTGCTACAATAGGAAAGTTAGTAGAATACATTTTGAAAAAACGCTTAATGTTCTGTACTTTGTTTTCAATAGTAAAGTAGGAAACTTTCTCATCTTTAATACAAATGTCTAAAGTCTTCTTACTGATGTCAATGCCAATAATAATGTTTTTCATAACTTTGCTTTTAACGTTAAACAAGTGATTTGAGAAATTCATCATAAGCTCAACTCCTTAATAATGGGTCTGGTTCCCTAATTTCTATTTGAGTCTTTGATGAAAAAGGGAGGCAAAAGTCTTAATCAGGATATGAGTAATTAACTCTGACGAAGGAATAGTGTACTTTTGCTTCCTTTCTCAATCATAAATTTATTGATTTTTTCTAAGAAACAAATCTAAAGGACGAAGGAGGAATCTCAGTAAGTTTCGATTTGAGATTCCTCCTTCGTCGGAATGACAAAAAACTCAAGAAACCCTTTTTAATCAACTTTCCACTAAACCTTTGATAATCTTATCTTTATAATAAACTAAACGTTAAATCTTTCCATTGTTAACAGTATTTCATAATCGCTTGATAATGAGGTAACATTAAATTAACACAGATTGTTGATAAATTCAGATAGAATTTTAGAAGTATTTTGAAGAAGTATGGAAATTTTTTCTAATCAAAAATTGAAATGAATAAATCAACTTTTGTTTTGATTTTTTACTTTAAAATTATCAACTTTTTAAAGTCGGTTTTCAACAGTTTTTCACAACAAACTTATTAATAATTTAGATCAAAAATTGAATGTTAACAACTGTTAATAAAAACTAAAATTTTCTTCATTTTGAGGATTTTATCTTTTTGTAACCCTGTTAACAAGTCTGTATAACTTACGACAACTTTTAAAATCAAGTTTAATAGATAAAGTTATTGTACAAATGAACACGCTATAATAACCATCATAAATTTTAAATTAATTTAATTTTTCTTTTTGTTGTATTTAATAAATGTTGAAAACTATTTAAGTTTTGGATGGAAGCGGGAAGTTGGGAGATGGAAGAAGTTTCAAGTTTAAGGTTTCAAGTTGTGTATTCTTTTTAATTTTAAATACCTTTTTACTTCTAGTTAGGAAATCCGTTTAAATCTGCGTTTAGCGAAGCTAATCCGTTTCATCCGCGTTCCATCTATTATATAGATTTCTTAAATTTTTTAAATCTGTGTTCTTTGATAATAAAAAAGAGAATTTTGTGTTTTTCGTGCTTTCTGTGAGAAATAACTATTCTACAATCCGCAAATGACTATCTAAATTATCCAAAATTCCTCTCACAACTTCCACATCATTTCGATGCACTTTTAATTTAATTCCGCCATAAGCAATACTCGCAAATGGATCAATCGAAACAATTGTTTCATTTTCAAAAAAGTAGTGAATTCCTTCGTTTTCTAAAATCGATTTTAACACAGCAATTTCACTTGGTAAATTAAAAACCGCAACAGTAATAAAGTCTTTCATTATTTAAATTTTCATAAAGATATATTAACTTATATTTTGATTTACAAAGAAATACAAGTTTATAAATATTTTTTTTAATTAGTTTATCATAGATAAAAACATTATATTACACTCAATAAAAAAAAATATAATATGAAAATTTTTTTTACTTTACTCTTATTTCCGTTATTCAGTTTAGCACAAACTCAAATAGGTGCAGATATAGATGGAGAAGCAGCGGGTGATTACAGTGGTGCCAGTGTGAGCTTATCATTAGATGGAAACATATTAGCAATTGGAGCTCCAAATAATAACGGAAGTGGATCTAATTCCGGTCATGTTCGAATTTATGAAAATATATCAGAAGTTTGGACACAAATAGGCTCAGATATAGATGGAGAAGGAATTGGTGATTTTTCTGGTAATAGTGTAAGTTTATCAAGTGATGGAAAAATTGTGGCTATTGGAGCACTTAATAATGATGGAAATGGTTCTAATTCCGGTCACGTACGAATTTATGAAAATAATTTTGGTGTTTGGAATCAAATAGGTTCAAATATTAACGGTGAAGCTGCTGTTAATTTTAGTGGTAGGAGTGTAAGTTTATCATCTGACGGAAATGTTGTTGCTATTGGAGCTTCCGGTAACCACGGAAATGGTTCTAACTCTGGTCATGTTCGAATCTATGAAAATATATCCGGAGTTTGGACGCAAATAGGTTCAGATATTGATGGTGAAGCTGCTTTTGATTATAGTGGTTATAATGTGAGTTTATCGTCCGATGGAACTATAGTAGCAGTTGGTGCATATGGTAATGATGAAAATGGTATTGATTCCGGCCAAGTTAAAGTTTATGAAAATATATCCGGAGTTTGGACACAAATTGGATCAAATATTAATGGTGAAGCAGCGGGAGATTACAGCGGTATTAGTGTAAGTTTATCAAGTGATGGTAATATTATAGCTATTGGAGCTCCAAATAATGATGGAAATGGTTCTAATTCCGGTCATGTACGAATTTATGAAAATATATCGGGAATTTGGAACCAAATAGGCTCAGATATCAATGGTGAAGCAGTAAATGATCAAAGTGGCAGAAGTGTAAGTTTATCAGGAGACGGTACTACTGTAGTTATTGGAGCTCCTTTTAATAATGGAAATGGTTTTAGTTCCGGTCATGTACGTATCTATAAAAATATATCCGGTGTTTGGACTAAAAAAGGCCTAGATATAAATGGTGAAGCAGCTAATGATCAAAGTGGTTTTGCAATAAGTTTATCAAATGATGGTGATGTACTGGCAGTTGGAGCTTATTTAAATGATGGAAATGGTGCTAATGCCGGTCATGTACGGGTGTTTAACATAACAAATCTTTTATCCAACGATACTTTTGTACAAAATATTTTTTTAATCTATCCAAATCCTTCTAAAGAAAATGTAACCATTTTAATAGAAAATGATTTACAAATAGAAAAAGTAACAATTTATAATTCTCTAGGACAAGTAGTAAAAACTAGTGTAAATGAAGTTATTAATACATCAGAATTAGCAAAAGGAAGTTATTATTTAGAACTAACAACTAATCAAGGTAAAGCAACAAAAACATTAGTTATAAATTAATTATATTTCATATTTACTGGTAAAAGGTTGTTTTTAAAGAGAACCTGTTTTGTTATATTTTCAATAAATCTACTTTCTAAATTCCATTTTCTCCCATCTTATTCGTAATTTTCACCTTTATTAGAAAAGAATTATGAGTAAGAAACCCAGAAAATTAGGTAAAAAAAATAAAGATTTTACCGCACAGATATTTAAAATTCTGTCAAAAGAAACCAATAAATCATTCACATACAAACAGATAGCTGTTATTTTAGAATTAGATGATACTAAAAGCAGAAACGAAATTATTAGAGATTTAAAAATTTTAAAAGCTCAAGATAAAATTCACGAAGTAGAAGTTGGCAAATACCAAATGGTTTCCAAAGCCGAATATTACGAAGGAACCGTTGATATGACTTCCCGAAAAACAGGCTATTTTATTTGTGATGAATTGGAAGAAGATGTGTTCATTCCGTTTATCAATTTAAATCACGCATTAGATAACGATAAAGTAAAAGCCTACATCTACAACCGAAGAAGCTCTCGCCGACCCGAAGCTGAAGTGTTAGAAATTTTAGAACGTGCCAAAACTGAATTTGTAGGTGTGATTGACATTCAAAAGAATTTTGCGTTTGTAACAACTGCCAATGCTAAAATGTACACCGATATTTTCATCCCAAAAAATAAAATTGGCGATGCCGAACACGGTGATGTAGTTTTAGTAAAAATGGAGGATTGGCCGGTTAAAGCCGATAGTCCGTTTGGATCAGTCATCAAAGTGTTAGGAAAACCTGGTGAACACAATACAGAAATTCACGGAATTTTAGCAGAATATGGTTTACCGTATGATTTCCCGATTGAAGTAGAAGCTTTTGCAAACAAAATTGATACTTCCGTAACCGAAAAAGAAATTGCCAAACGTCGCGATATGCGAAAAGCATTAACGTTTACGATTGACCCGAAAGATGCGAAAGATTTTGATGATGCATTATCGTTTGAAAAATTAGACAATGGAAATTATGAAATTGGCATTCACATTGCCGATGTTTCCCACTATTTGCAAGAAGGAACGATTTTGGATGATGAAGCATATAAACGAGCCACATCGGTTTATTTAGTAGATCGTGTTGTTCCGATGCTTCCGGAGGTTTTAAGTAACGACGCGTGTTCTCTGAATCCACACGAGGATAAATTTACCTTCTCTGCCGTTTTTGAAGTTTCTCCCAAAGCAGAAGTAATCAATCAATGGTTTGGAAGAACCATGATTTATTCTGATCAGCGTTTTTCATATGAGGAAGCTCAGCACATCATCGAAACCAAAAAAGATATCATTCCGGCCGAAATTTCATTAACCGGAAATGATTATAAAACACCTCAAAATATTGTTGAAGCAACATTGAAATTAGATGAATTAGCTAAAATTCTTCGTCAGAAACGAATGGCAAACGGAGCGATTTCGTTTGATAAAGTGGAAGTAAAATTCAATTTGAATGAAAAAGCAGAACCGGTTGGTGTTTTCTTTAAAATATCAAAAGATGCCAATCATTTAATTGAAGAATTTATGTTGTTGGCCAATAGAAAAGTGGCCGAATTTATCGGAAAACAAAAGAAAACCTTTGTTTACAGAATTCACGATGAACCGAATGAAGATAAATTAATCAATTTACAAACGGTGATTTCGAAGTTTGGTTATAAAATTAATTTCAAATCGAAACAAGATATTTCTAAATCATTGAATACGTTATTGAATGATGTAGTTGGAAAAAAAGAGCAAAATTTAGTCGATACATTGACTATACGAAGTATGAGTAAAGCGGTCTATTCTACTGAAAACATTGGTCATTACGGATTAGCCTTTGATTATTATTCGCATTTCACATCACCAATTCGTCGTTATCCGGATGTGATGGTACATCGTTTGTTGCAATATTATTTGGATGGAGGAAAATCGGTTTCGGCAGAATTGTATGAAGAAAAAAGTGCTCACTCGTCTGATATGGAAAATTTAGCTGCTAAAGCGGAACGAGACAGCATCAAATACATGCAAGTAAAATACATGCAAGATCATAAAGATCAAGAATTTTTAGGTGTTATTTCCGGTGTAACCGAATGGGGAATTTATGTAGAAATCATCGAAAATAAATGCGAAGGAATGGTACGAATCCGTGAAATTAAAGATGATTATTATGTGTTTGATGAAAAACAATATGCGTTAGTAGGTGAAGTTTCTAAAAAAATTATACAATTAGGCGACGAAGTTTACGTTAAAGTAAAAAATGCCGATTTGGTTAAAAAACAATTGGATTTTCATTTTATTAGAAGAAAAGAGTAAGTGGTCAGTTGGCAGTTTTTAGTAATCAGTTTTCCTGCAAGATTTTTAATTTATTTATATGAATTTATTTAAAAATTTGACTGTACTGACTGTATTTTCAATTTTATGGTTTCTAATTTTAATATTTTTTTATATTACTGAAGAAGGTCTTTCTGGGTATAAAATTATAGCATTTTTAGGATCATCAATTTTGGGATTTATCGGTTTATTTATTGATTTTTTATTAAAAAAGTTTATTAAGAATAGAATTAAAGTTAATATTATAGGTTTATCATTAGTTATTATTTTTACTATTTGGTTAACCTTATAAATTTATAAAAGGTTTCATTTTTGAAGCTAATCAATCATCAAAATCATCACATCATGAAAAAAATCATCTTCCTTTTCATTTTAACCACTTCTCCCCTTTTTGCTCAAACCGTAACCAAAAGTCCGGGCGATTTTACAACGGTAAAAATATTTGACAGAATTTCAGCTCAACTCATTCCATCCAATGAAAATAAAGTTGAAATCAAAGGTTCAAGAGCTTCAGAAGTGGAAGTGATTAATAACAATGGCGATTTAAAAATCCGCATGCCGCTGACCAAATTATTAAAAGGAGAAGTGATTGAAGCCACCGTTTATTACAAAAAATTAGAAGGTGTTGAAGCCAGCGAAGGTTCGTATGTAATTGCAGAAAAATCAATTAAAGCAGTCAATTTTGATTTGAATGCCAAAGAAGGAGCAGAAATTAAAATTGCTTTAGATGTAGAAAAATGTAATAGTAAAGCATCAACCGGCGGAAAAATAAACATTACCGGAACTACTCAAAATCAAGAGGTTATAGTTACTTCCGGAGGCGAATTAAATGCTAATAAATTCAATTCCAAGCAAACAACAGTAAGTATTAATGCCGGCGGAAATGCCAGTATTCATGCCACCGATTATGTGGATGCCAAAGTGAGAGCCGGCGGTTATATTTACATCTACGGAAAACCAAAACAAATTGATCAAAAAACAGTTTTAGGCGGTTCAATTAAAGAAATGAACTAAGAAATGTGTTAATTTGAATATTAAATTTTAAATTAGCATTTAGAAAGTTTCGTAACTTGAAACTTTAAACCTGAAACTTTTTTCAATGCTTAACGATATTTTAGCTGCCATTCCGTGGGGAATTCTCTTGGCTTTCACCATTGGTCCTGTGTTTTTTGTACTGATAGAAACCAGTATAACCAAAGGTTTTAAAGCTGCCATCACATTTGACTTTGGTGTTGTTTTTGGCGATTTGGTTTTTATTCTGATTGCTTATTTCAGTACCAACCAACTGCTGGAAAAACTCAAAGACGATCCGAGTTTATTCATCTTTGGTGGAGTGATTATGTTTGTGTTTGGTTTAATTTCCTTTATCAGAGAAAAAAGAGTAAAAAAGAAAAACCTCAACCCTGAGTTTTTAGCCGATTCAATTCCGAAAAACAATTATTTAGGGCTTTTTTTTAAAGGATTTTTGCTCAATTTCATCAATATTGGTGTATTGGGTTTTTGGGTGGGAATCATCATCGTCTTTGGTCCGCAAATGAATATGGAAACTGACCGAATTGTGTTGTTTATGACCGTTATCATAATTACTTATCTAATTACCGATGTGGTAAAAATCATCTTAGCCAAACAACTCAAAAACCGTTTAACACCCTATATCATTTATAAAATTAAACGCGTTATCAGTGTAATTCTAATGATTTTCGGGTTCTTTTTAATCATTCAAGGTTTTTTTCCTGAGGAAAAAGAAATGATTAAGGAGAAGTTTGAGAGGTTGAAAGATTGATTTTAATTTTATTATCAACAATAAATTACTTACCTTTGGCGTTAGTATATAATCTATAGTTCTGTGATTAAAAGTTTTACATGTAAAGAAACGGAGAAAATTTGGAACGGAATTCAATCCAGAAAACTTCCTTCTGACATTCAAAATGTAGCCAGAAGAAAATTAAGAATGATTAATAATGCTCAAAACATAAATGATTTAAGGATTCCACCTGCAAACCATTTAGAAAAATTAAGCGGAAATCTTGAAGGATTTCATAGTATCAGAATTAATAAACAATGGCGAATAATTTTTAGGTGGGAAAATGACAATGCTTTAGAAGTAGAAATTATAGATTATCATTAAAAATTGAAATTATGGCAACTTTAAAAAACATACATCCCGGTGAAATATTAAAAGAAGAATTTCTTGTTCCACTTGAAATATCAGCATACCGTTTATCAAAAGAAACGTTTATTCCTCAAACTCGCATAAGCGAAATTATTAAAGGAAACAGAAGAATTACTGCAGATACAGCCTTGCGATTATCAAAATACTTTAGTACCACTGCCAAGTTTTGGTTAGGTTTACAAGATGATTATGATATTGAAGAAGAAAAAATGGCTAAAAAAACAGAATTGGATAGTATTCAACCGATGAATACGGATGCGGCTTAGTTTTTTTGAAATGTTTGAATGAATAAATTTCAACTCATACTCTCTTTACTTTTCTGTCAATTTTTATTGGCACAAAATGATTCTGTAATTGTTTCAAAATCTAAAATAGGACTCATTTCTGCCGATAAATTGAATGTAGTTTATAGAGGAATTCAAAATCCAATTTCAATTGCTGTTCCAAACGCAAGATCATTTACTGTTTCTGGATTAGGGGTAAAAGAAGAAAATGGTAAATATTATATTGTTCCCGGACAAGGAAATGAAATGGTTGTTAAATTAGAGATTATTTTAGACGACGATTCAAAAGTGGTTGAAGAACACTTTTTCAGGATAAAAAATTTAAAGAAACATATTGCTAGAATTAACAATAAAAATTGTCAAAACTGTATCGTTTTGATGAAAAAAGAAGAATTAAAAGATGCTGAGATTTCTTTTTATTTAGAAGATTTTCTATATGATTTTTTAAATTTAAAAGTGACAAGTTTTGATTTATATATACATAAAAAAAAGAAATTTCACATTGAAGGAAGTAAAATTACGGATGAGGTATATAAAGAACTATTAAATTTAAAAAAAGGTAAAAAAATACTAATCTATAATATTGAATTTAAGCTACTTAGTGAACTAAATATTTTAATCCATCCAATTGATTTAATTCAAATACAAATTTCAAATTGATTTTATTAAATTTTCAATTACATTGAGATTTCTCCTATCGTCGAAATGACACAATGGAGCTAAAAAAAAGAGCTACTTTTCAGTAACTCTTTCAGAGGCATCGCCCTCCCGATTGCTATCGGGAGAACCGGGGTAGACGGTTTTGCGTTATCTTTAATTAATTTTTTCTAAAAATTTAAAACAAAAAAAGCTCCTTTTTCAAGAAGCTTTAATTTTGAGGCATCGCCCTCCCGATAGTAATCGGGAGAACCGAGGTAGACGGTTTTGCATTATCTTTAATTAATTTTTTCTAAAAATTTAAAACAAAAAAACCTCCAAGTTTCCTTGAAGGTTTCAGAGGCATCGCCCTCCCGATAGCAATCGGGAGAACCGAGGTAGACGGTTTTGCATTATCTTTAATTAATTTTTTCTAAAAATTTAAAACAAAAAAAGCTCCTTTTTCAAGAAGCTTTAATTTTGAGGCATCGCCCTCCCGATAGTAATCGGGAGAACCGAGGTAGACGGTTTTGCATTATCTTTAATTAATTTTTTCTAAAAATTTAAAATAAAAAAACCTCCAAGTTTCCTTGAAGGTTTCAGAGGCATCGCCCGGATTCGAACCGGGGTAGACGGTTTTGCAGACCGGTGCCTAGCCGCTCGGCCACGACGCCTTATAATCGGATGGCAAATGTAAATAAAAAGTTTAAAGTTAAAAAGCTAAACTTCAAAAAACTTTTTCTAAAAGTAAACTTAATCTTAAATTTATGAGATTCCTCATTCTTCGGAATGACAATTTTACGCAGAAAACCCGTAACCCGCAACTTTTCAACTCGCAACCTTCTAACTCCTGTATTCCTCCATCACAACCGTAACCGCTTCCACATCACCACCAATAGGCGGATTCAGCTTTGAAACCGAAACAATTACTCGTGAAACAGCCGGAATTTCATCAAAAATTCGTTTGATAATGCGATGAGCAACGTGTTCTAATAACTTGGAACGAATGGCCATTTCTTCCACTACTGCTTTATTCAAATGAACATAATCAACTGTATCGTGCAAATCATCGGAAACGGCCGATTTTCGCATATCAGTTTTAATTTCCAAATCAATTGAATAATCTGAACCGATTTTACTTTCTTCCATCAAACAGCCGTGAAACGAAAACGTTCGGATGTTTTGTAATTTAATTGTTCCCATTTGTTGTTTTTAAAAGGTACACGGACAGTTGCTAATGCCTTGGAAAATATCTACACCAAGCGTAACCATGTGCGTACCCGAATTGTAATTCACCAATTTGTTGAGCGTGATTTGATAGGAATAAGCGAAGTAAAAATTACTTTTCTTTAATCCCAACATCGGTCCAATATTCAAAGGTTCCAACAATTGATCATTTAAAAACCGATAGGAAACACCTGCCCAGTAATAATCATCAAAGTTATAAAAACGCAGCTTCAAATTCAAATCTGTTGTTGATCTTTGATCACTTTCAAAATATTGAAAAAATCCGGATGGTTCTACTTCAAAATCATTGTTGGATGAACTTCTCCATTTATAACCCGTAAATACTTGATAATTACGTAGTTCCAACGGTTCAACATCATTAAAAACATCTAAATTTTTGTTTAGTAAATTCGCAACGGTAAAACTACCGTAGAAACCGTTTTTACGATACAAAAAACCAACATCTACATTGTGATTGGTAAGTCTTCTATCATCAACAACAGCCATATCTTGTCCGGTAAAATTTTCAATTTCAATTCGAAACTGATTTAAAGCGTACGAAATTCCAAACGAAACAAATTGTTCCGCATATTTATCAATTACAATATGATGAGCAAAACTCACTTTTGCTCCAGATTGACGGGTATTTCCGTTTTTATCGCTATACAAATACAAACCAATTCCTGATTGATCATGAATTCGCATATCGCCGGCAAGCGACATATTTTCGGGTGCGTCTTTAATTCCAACCCATTGTGTAAATCCGTTGGCTCTGATTTTTACATTGTCTCCAATTCCGGCATACACCGGCGAAATTATAAATGGATTATCAGCTAAATATTGCGTAAAAGAAGGTAGGTTTAATTCCTGGGCTTTTCCGTTTAGAAAAGCTAGCAAAATGAAAAATGGGGCTATTTTTTTCATGGTTGTAGGTTTTTGGGTTAAACCAACTCCAAATTTGTGGCGACTTGGAGTTGGTTGTTTTTTTATTTTTTTATCTGTAAAGGGTAACGTTTCCAACAAATTGTCTTCCGCCGTCTAGCGTGATGGTGTACCAATAATCACCGGTAGGTAACAGTGATCCGTTGTAGGTTCCATCCCACTCGCCTTTGTGTCCAAATTGCGTAATAATTCTTCCGTAACGGTCAAAAACCTCTACGCGTGCATTTGGGAATCCTTCTAAATTTTCAGGAACCCACGTATCGTTATCACCATCATCATTTGGTGTAAAGAAGTTTGGAATATCGATGTCGATAAACTCAATGTAAATTTGAGCTTCGGCCGTACAACCGTTTTCATCACGAACAAGAACGGTGTAAGTTCCGGTAGCTAATATTTGGAAAACATTGTTGTATCCATAGTCTACTCCGTTTAGATAGTAGGTATAACTTCCACTTCCTCCGGTTGTTGTTGCCGTAAACTGATTTTGATACGTTTCAGATAAAGTCAACGCAATCGGAATGTAATTTGAAATGGTAAATCCAATAGTTTCCGAACAACCATCTTCATGAAGAACTGTTACTGAATGATTTCCATTTGATAAATTGGTAAATACATTCCCGGTTTGGAATGCACCGCCATCTAATGAAAATGTTACATCCGCGAATACGTCTTCTCTCGTTTTAACGGTAACGGTGTTTAAAGCAGTATCACCAACACAACCATAAACAATGTTTGTAGCAGGAGAAATATTAATTCCTCCATCCACATCAACTTCCAATGTTGTTACACATCCATTGGCATCTCTTACATAAATGGTATAGGTTTGTCCGCCAGCTAAATCTTCAAACAAAACACGGTTGGGTGTATAATTGTTTTCATTATTCAAACTAGTTGAGTAAGGAGCAATTCCACCATTGATGGAAATTTCAATTGCACCCACATTGTCACCGGCACATAAATCCGGGAACATGGTTACTAAGGAAGTATTTAACGCGTTTGGTTGGTTGATTGTGATGTTTAACTGGGTAGTACAACCTATTTCATCCCTAACAATAACCGTATAATTTCCGGCAGGTAAATTGGTAAATGTTTGGTTTGGACCAAAATCTGTCAAGTTTGGAGAAACAGCAAATTCTAATTGTCCGCTTCCTCCAAAGGCTGAAACTTGGAAAGAACCTGTTGATTCACCATGACAAGTCACATCTACTTGAGTAAATAAAGCTTGAACCGGAGTTGACGGTGTGATTGTAAATAGAACTTGTTGTTCACATCCATTGGTATGTCTAACGGTGATGGTGTGGTTTCCAACCGCAACATTGGTGAATGTGGCAGATGCTTGAAAAGTTCCTCCATCCAATGAATAGGTTACATTATTTACCACAGCTGAATTTACACTAACTGTTACTGCATTTCCTACTACATTACCTGTACAAACATAGGTTACAGCAACCGTTGGATTAATAGTAACCGGAGCATCTAACGTTACCGGAATAGATGATATACAATCATTAGCATCACGAATGAAAATGGTATAAGTTTGTCCACCAGTTAAGTTAGAATACGTAAATTGATTGGCTACAAAATTGTTTTGGTTATTCAAACTTGTTGAATAAGGAGCAACACCGCCATTTACAGTAATTGTGATACTTGCATTTCCGTCACCAGTACATAATTCTTGTACTAAAGCAGAAACACTTGAAGTCACAACAGTTGGTTCGGTGATGATTACTTCTTGTGAAAGAGTACAACCAATTCCGTCACGAACGATGATTGTGTATGTTCCGGCAGTTAAATTTGTAAATACATTATTTGTGGTAAATGTGGTTAAGTTTGGCGAAATAGCATACTCAATTGTTCCTGAACCTCCAGTTCCGTTTATCGTTACACTTCCTGTTGAATCACCATTACAAAGTGCATTTTGAACATTTGACACAGTAACACTTATCGGTTGAATGTCATCGATGATGAAATTAACAGTTTGAGTACAACCATTGGTGTGTTGAACCGAGATGGTATGATTTCCAACAGGAACATTCGTGAATGATGGAGATGTTTGGTAAGTTCCTCCGTCTAACGAATAGGTTACATCATTAACGACCTCTGAATTTACACTAACAGTTACGGTGTTTCCAACTACATTTCCTGTACAGAAATACGCTATATCAACCGTTGGAATAATCGTTACCGGAGCATCTAACGTTACAGGTATGGATGAAATACAACCATTGGCATCTTGAATGAAAATGGTATAAGTTTGTCCACCAGTTAAATTAGAATAGGTAAATTGATTCGCAACAAAATTATTTTGGTCATTCAAACTTGTTGAATACGGAGCAACGCCGCCATTTACAGCAATTGAGATGCTTGCGTTTCCGTCATTTGTGCATAATTCTTGTACCAAAGCAGAAACACTTGAGGTCACAACTGTCGGTTCAGTGATGATTACTTGTTGCGTAACACTACATCCAATTCCATCTCGAACGATAATGTCATACGTTCCGGCGGCTAAATTAGTAAACACATTGTTTGTTGTAAATGTGGTTAAGTTTGGTGAAATCGCATATTCAATTGTTCCGGTTCCTCCAGTTACGTCGATGGTTACACTTCCTGTTGAATCACCATTACAAAGTACGTTTTGAACACTTGATAAAGTTGCACTTAACGGTTGATTATCATCGATATTCATATCAACAGTTTTGGTACAACCGTTGGTGTGTTGAACTGAAATAGTATGATTTCCGGCTGGAACATTCACAAACACATTTGAAGCTTGATAAGTTCCGCCATCCAAAGCATACTGAACATTTCCAACTGCAGATGCATTGACAGAAACGGTTACGATGTTACCCGGCACATTTCCTGAACAATTATAAACAACTGATTCGATGGCAGGAATTACTTCTACCGGAGCATCTAAGAAGATATACGCAATTGTTTCACAACCATTGGCATCTTTTACGAAGATGAAGTAATCAGTTCCGCCTTCTAATCCTGAGAACGATAATTGTCCTTCAACAAAAGCACCCGGATCTTGGTTATTCAAACTGGTTGAATATGGAGCTGTTCCTCCGGTGATTAGAACGGTAAACGAACCATCATTATCACCTAAACATAAGTTTTGAACCACTGTTGTTAAATCAACATCAGCTATTAATGGAGCAGGTTCAGTGATTTCGATATCCAATAAAATAAAACATCCGTTTTGATCTTGAACGATAATATCATAATTGCCCGGAGCTAAATTATTGAATGTTCCGGTGTTGAAAAATTGATTTAAGTTAGGCGAAATCGCATATTGAACTGTTCCTGTTCCTCCTGTAGTTTGGATGGAAACACTTCCGTTTTCTCCTCCATTACATAAAACATTATTGACAGTCAAATTAGAAATCATCAATTCTTGCGGATCAGTGATTTGGATTAGTGATGAAACCGCATTACAATCGACACTATCCACCTCAACAATATAACTTCCGGATGGAAGATTGGTGAACATTCCACTGCTTTGTGGACCGGCAATTACGTTATTCGCATTGTCTAAAAGTGTGTAGCTGTAATTTCCTAAACCGCCAGTTGTGTTGGCAATAATGGTTGCTGTACTTTCTCCAAAACAGTTGATGTTGGCACTATTTAAATTTAAATTCAATTCTAAATCAGGAATAGTTTCTATCGTGATTTGATTGGTTTGAACTACGGCACAATTGTTTGCATCTCTTACAAAAAATTGATACGTTCCTGGGCCAACATTGTAAACCGTTGTGTTGGTAAAAGTGATTCCGTCGGTACTGTATTGATACGGAGCCGTTCCACCCGAAGCAGAAAGTGTGATTATTGCATCATTTGTACAAGTTAATGAACTTGTTAATGTTAATGAAGCTACTACAACTGTTGGTTCAGTTATTGTGATGATGTTAGTTGTAAAATCACAATTCCATCCGTCTGTGATGGTGATGCTGTAAATTCCTGCACCTAATCCATCAAAAGTTGGACTCGTTTGTCCTCCTGAACTGGTTACAATTGTTGTTCCGGTTGAATCATACGTATTCAAAATGTATTGATACGTTCCTTGTCCTCCGATTACATTTGCAGCCGTTACAGAAGCATTTGTATCACCATTACAAAGTAAATTAGTATTGATAGAAGTAAGATTAGCCGAAATTAAACTCGGTTGAACCAAAATAACAGTTGTACTTACTAAACATCCTCCGGCATCTTGCACAGAAACTGTATAATTTCCGCCTGCTAATCCTGTAAATAACGAATTGGCTCCAAAAGGTTGAACAGTTGTAGCAGTCGTGTTGTTGACCAATTCATATTGATACGTTCCCCATCCTCCGATTGCATTGGCAAAAATTTCACCTAAATTGTTAGTACAAGTAACATTTGCTGTTTCATTCGCTGTTAAAACCAATGGCTCACTTGGCGAAGAAACTACTGCAAAGTTGGATGTAGCTGTACAGAAAGGTGTCTCAGTTGCTGTGACAACTACTTGATAATTTCCACCTGATAATCCTGAAACGATAAACGGATTTATAGCAGTATTTCCACTTCCGGAAGCAACCGTATTTCCTTGAATGTCAATTACATCATAGGTTACATTTCCAACATAACCTAAAACATTTACAGTTATAGTTCCATCTGTATCGCCAAAACAAGTTACAGCAGATGAGTTGATTATACTTGCTTCGATGGTATCAAAAGGAGTGATTGTATAAGGAGCAGTTATAAAATAACATCCTGTTTCGTTGTCAGTTACTTGGAAAGTATAGGTTCCAGGCTCAGTTAACGTAAAGTTAGCACTGAAAACACCACTTCCCGGTGTGATAGCAGGCTGACTTCCTAGGGGTAATAATTCAAATGTAAAATCACCTGAACCACCGGTTACATTAATTTGAACGGTTCCGTCATTCGTACACGTTAAATTCGTTACCGTTGTTGTAGTAACTGCAGTAATGGTTGGTAATGGATTAATGTTCACAAGAGTTGTCGTCAAACAATTATTAGCATCACGAACAGTCACAGTAATGTTTTGAACACTTCCATTATCTACGATTGTAAATGTGTTGGATGCGAAGAAATTCGTTCCGTTAATGCTGTAAACATAAGGAGCTGTTCCAAAATTGGCTGCGGCTGTAATGGTTGATGTTTGAACCACATTGGAAGCATCACAAGCAAAATCGGTAGCCGTTGCAGCAACTGTTAATAAAGCCGGTTCATCAATTACAATGATTTCTTGTAAAGAACAATTTCTGGCAGAAGTAACAGTAATAGTATAAGTTCCAGCCGCTAATCCGGTGAAAACACCATTATTTTGAGAAATTGGAGCATTTACACCATCTGTTAAAACATACGTATAAATCGGGTTATCGTTGGATGCCGGTAAAGTCACAGTAATACTTCCGTCATTTCCGCCATTACAACTTACATCATTATGAACAGTGGTAAAAGTTACAGGAGTTGCAGGTTCTAATTCAATTGGAGCTTGAGCTGAACAGCCTGTGGTTGTGTCATTGATTACCACCACATAATTCCCTGAAGCCAATCCGTTGAATATTGGAGAAGCTTGAGCAGCAACAATTACACCGCCTACATTGTTTTGTAGTTCATAAGTAAAAGTTCCGCTTCCGCCGAAAGGTGTTACGGTAATAATTCCGTCGTTATTAGCACAAGAAGTTTGAGCTGTAATTGCCGGAGTTAAATTCAAAGGAGCAGGAATAGTAAGGTTTACAGTATGAATACATCCGTTAAAATCTCTCACTCTGATGGAATAATTTCCTGAATTCAAATTAGTATAAGTGAATGTAGGAACTGTTTGTGCTTGGAAAGTTCCGCCGTTTAAACTAAATGTATATGGAGCAATTCCGGCAGTTGTTAACGTTACTTCAATTGTAAAATCGCCTTGAGCTGCCGTACATAAATTGGTTACAGTAGCTGAAATTTGGGGAGAAGGATCCGTCGGTACAAAAACAGGTGCTGATTGAATACATCCGTTGGCATCTCGAATATAAACTACATAATTTCCGCCTTCAACATTGAAAACATTGGTTGCACTTCCCGCCCAAGTTAGTACTGTTGGAGCAGGATCACCGGCTACTACCAATTGATATTGATAAGGAGCTGTTCCAAATTGGCCGGTTGCAGTGATTCGTCCTCTATTGTTTAAACAGTTGTCGTTTCTAGTAACATTTGCAGTTACTTGCAATAAATTAGTTGATTGAGAGATGGTAAATGGCACTGATGCACTACTACATCCGGTTAATGTTCCTCCATTTTCAGTAAATAAAATGTAATAAATTCCGGGAGCTAAAGGGCCAAGATTTGTTACAGAAATTGGTCCGCCAAGTGGTGACGATGTTCCGGTAATTCCGGTTGAAATATTCGATTGAGAATTAAATACTTCGTAGGAAACACTCGTCGCCGTAGCATCATAATTATCAAATGTAAAATTCACAAAACCATCATTACTTCCGGTACAACTCACATTTCCAACCACATCTAACACAGAAGTTAAATTAGAAGGTGTGTTGATTGGCGTATCAGCAGTTTTAAAATAATAACAATCGGTTACTAAATCGTGCACTACAAACGTGTATGTTACACCCGGAACTAATCCTGTAAAAGTAGAAGTTTCAGGAGTTCCAACATCTGCCGGTTGATAGTTTGTTGAATAAGGTAAAACATTCGTTTCTAAAATCGCAAATTCATATGAACCGCTACTTACCGCAGAAGTTACTGTAATGACAGCTGTTCCACCGTTCACACAATCAGAAGTTGAAGTAGAAACATCAATAATCAAATCACTTGGAGGTGAAGCGATGATGATATTATCAACTAGTAAAACACAACCATTGGCATCAATAACTTCTACATTATAAATTCCGAAATTAAGAATTTGGAACGAATGATTTTCATTGGTTACCGGAGTATAAGAAGCAATAAATCCGAAATTATTATTTAAAATATAAGTATATTGAGCTGTTCCACCGGCTACACCTTGCACGATTATTTCACCATAAGAAGTACCACCCGGATTGTTACACGTAATATCTACTGTTGATATTGTGAAAGCAATCGGATTAGGTTCAGTTAATGTAATGGATGCTGTATCGGTACACGAATTAGCATCAGTTAATGTAATTTGATAATTTCCGGCCGTTAATCCTGACGTTTGAGTTCCGTAATTTACACCGGTTGTAGTATTGATTACTTCTAAAACGAAAGGAGCTAATCCAACCGCATTATTGGTATTGATTTGAATTTCTCCTTCATTTCCTCCGTGACATAAAATTCCTTGTAATTCTACTACAGAAGTGATTTCAGGTAATGTCAACGGTTCAACAGTAATAGTTTGACTTGTAAAAGTACAACCTTGTGCATCGGTTATCAAAAATTGATAATTTCCGGCATTCGCAGTAGAATATACAAAGTTAGTTCCAACCACATTCGTGGATGATCCAAAAGCTCCACTGTTGAACGAAACTTGATAAGTAAACGGAGCTAATCCGCCAGCGATTGCAGCTGAGATTTGAGCATTTGGTGATGCTGTACAATCCAAACCTTTGGTTAACGAAAAATCGCCTGTTAATTCAGGTTGAATAGTTTGTGAAACAGTTGAGGTACATCCATTAGCATCCGTAACAATTACCGTATAACTTCCCGGGGTTAAATTGGCAAATGTGTTTGAATTTTGTGATGGATTTCCGTTAATACTGTACGTATAAGGAACTACACCACCCGTCACTGCAATTACTAATGTAGCCCCATTAGCGTCAAAACATAAATCGGATGACGATGCAATTACAGCAACAGGATTTGTTGGCGTAGTTAGGTTGAATGTGTTGCTCACAACACAACCGTTTATATCATTTACCGAAATCGTATAGGTTCCGGCTTGAGTTAAATTTGTAAACGTGGCATTCGATTGAGGCCCTACCACTACCCCATTTGGTTGAGTAAGTTGGTATTGATAACTTCCCCATCCGCCGGTAGCTGTAATGATTACGCTTCCGTTGGAATTACAACTGATTTGATTAGCAACAAATGTGAAAGCTAACGCACTGCTTGGTGCTTCAACAATAGCAGTTGCTGTGTCAGTGCAATTAGTAACGGTATCTGTTATCGTTATTGTATAGGTTGAAGCAGTTAAACCTGTTAGCGAAATAGTCGATAAATTTGAATTGTTTGCTGATGCAACAACCGCATTTGAACTATTTACGATTTGATAATTGTATGGATTTGAATTGGTTACTGTAAAAGTAACAGCTCCATTTGAAGCTCCAAAACAAACCACATTGCTAATCGTTTGACCTATTACATCAATTATTGGTAATGGATTGATGGTGTAAGTTTCTTGATACGTACAACCATTACTATCAGTTACTTCAAACGTGTATGTTCCGGCAGTTAATCCTGCAAAAATAGGATTAGTTCCGTTGTTCACTGTTTGTCCTGCAGGAGCGATGATTTGATACGTAAACGGAGCTGTTCCGCCAACTGTTGTTACTGTTACCGTTGCATTTTGTGCCGGGCACGTTAACGCTGTTGCATTAAAAGTTAAATCGGTTAATTGGTTTGGTGCAACTAAGGAAATGGTATTGGTTGTAAAAATACATCCATTCGCATCTTGAATATAAATAGTATAATTTCCTGATGTTAAATTGGCAAATTCCGAAGAAGAAACAAAATTCACACCATCAATACTAAATAGATATGGAGCCGTTCCACCTGTGATGCTTCCTGGAACAATGTTAATCGTTCCTGCGTTAGTTATACAAGTATAATTTTCAGTAATTTCTGCAACACCTGTCATTGGCGTTGGTTCAGTAATTGTAAAATCTGTTGGGAATTCACACACTCTATTTCCTTGTGATTGAACTAAAACAACTGTATAGTTTCCAGCAGGTAAATTATTAAAAATGCCTGAATTGTTAGTACTGATGATGTTTCCGTTTTCATCTAACAATTGATAAGAAACCTGAAAACCATTTGATGAAGTTAAGTTATAGACAATAGATCCATTATTCTGACCAAAACAATTTATATTTTGAACAGTGGTAGTAAACTGAACATTAGGAACTAATTCAATTGTTACAGGATTGGATAATGCGGTACAATTATTTGCATCTACAACTATGAAAACATAGGTTCCTTGCTGACCAAATTCAATGTCAAAAATAACACTTGTTTGATAATCCGCAGAAGTAGGATTTAATAAAGCTCCATTAAAACTATAAATTGTAAAAGAATAAGGAGGTTGTCCGCCAGAAGGATTTACTAAAATATTCCCTTGATTACAAGTGATATTTTGAGATACTGACGCTACTAATTCCAAATCATTTTGGTCTTCAATTGTAACAGTTCCGGTAAATGAACAACCATCTTCTGTAACAACTGTAACGGTATAAGTGCCCGGATTTAGATTATCGAAGGTATAATCGTTATCAACAACCCATCCGCTTGTGGCAGAAATTGGATTGGTAATGCTAAATTGATATTGCGGCTGTGCTCCTGTTGCTTGCACACGAATACTTCCAAAACCATTACAATTGGTGTTTTGCGGAATCAAATTTACTTGAAAATTATTTTGTTGAATTCCGATGTTTGGTAATTCAAATACGCATCCCTCTGTCACACCAATTTGAGTTACTTGAACAGTATAAACTCCCGCATTTGAAATAGTAAACACAGGATTATTTTGATAAGGAACTAAAATGTTTCCTGTCATCTGATCAACTAATTGAAATTGATAATCAGACGGAAGATTCGTTATCGTAATGCTTCCCGGCGTATTACAAAGAATGTTTGTTGTTACATATTGAATATCCAATAAATTTGTAAAAACATTAAAGTAAAAACGCGTAAAACAACCATCTTGATAATTAATCGTCAAGCGATATTGACCGGCGGTAGTTACATTAAAATTAGCACCCGTTCCTACTTGATTCCAAGAACAAGCCGGATTATTATTGGCACACGTATCAATGCCAACCGGAGGACAACTAGCCTCATTCAGCACTTCCCAAACGATACTAGTTGCATCGCTGATTCCGGTTTGAATAAGCTGACTATCATTGGTTCCACAAAGAAAAATTAAAGGCAATTGTTCACCATTATTCGGACAAATCACCACCTCATCAGCAAATGGAATCACCGGATTAGTTTGTGTTGCTCCAAATAGTAAAACATTGAACGTTTGAGTGATTCCGATACACGGAGGAGTTGCCGTATTCACAACTGTATAGGTTCCAACATTGGAAACAGTGATGGTTTGTGTATTTCCGATTACTTGGTTAGAACTGTTGTACCAAGTGTACGTTTCGTAGCCATTTGCTGCAGTAAGTGTTAAATCTGTACCACACAAATAAGCATCATTTTCAAAAATACAATCATCGATATCGACCAAGAAATTCGCCGGACCCGGTTGACCAAATCCACAACTATCTAGTCCGGCAAAACTTGGGTCATTTGATATCCAATTGCTGTTTAAAATTCCACGATAAGTGGCGTAAGCTTGATTCTGAATTAAATTTGAACAAGCATCTTCCAATTCACTACACGTTGTTGCCACTTGCACACGAATGCGAATGGTATAAACAGGATCGCCTATTTCAACTAAGTTATTTGGTAAAGTAAAAACCAATTCATCAAAAGCAGGATCGTGTGTGAAAGTCACCCCAGGAGCCCCACTTAAATCTACTGATATAAAACTGGTATTGATTGGTAATATGTCACGAATGGTTGCATTTGTTGCATCATCATTACCCACATTTTGAAACGTAACAACATAATCTAAGAATTGCCCTAGGTTAACATCAGCCCCACCGATGTCGTTTCCTGCTAAATCTTCGACTGTTTTTACTAATTTAATATCCGGTTCTATGACTTCAATATTGAATGCATTGAAGAACATAAAGTAAGTATCTTGATTGGATGTAATCCGAAGCGTTGCTGCCGTTTCATTATTCGGAATTACACTGTTGAGCGGATTGGCAACGGTGATAATATCACCATCATATCCCAACGTATTTAAACTGTTTGGAACTCGATCTAAAAAGTCTACATTATTTAATGTCAATCGACTATTAAAAAAATTGTTCGTTGCATTTAAAGTATTACCCAAAGCGGTAAAAGTTGCATTGGAAGCCGCTCTAAACAACAACTGATCTCCCGTAATTCTGTTATCACCTTCCAAAGCAGCAGAAGCTAATTTTGCTCTTACCGGAAATGGCGGCGGCAAAGTGGTAAATCCGGAATAGTTAATATCCGTTTGACCAATGGCTGCACGAACACCTGCAAAACCATCATAAGCGGTAATGTATTTTCCGGTCATCGTTGGATTTTCATACACAAAGAAAATAGTCCATCCACCCGAAACTCCTCCTCCATTTATAAATCCTTGTGTGGCTCTAATGTTTGCCACAGTATATTCTCCTTCCGGATTGGCTAAACCGGTAACTAATGAAGTAATGTCTGCAAAACACGAATACGGACTATTTGCAATAAAATCAGGACTAGTAAATCCGTCAAAAATTAATTGTCCGGTGATGTTTTGATAAGCCCCGCCGGGTAACTTTAATCGCACTTGGTTAAAATCGTTTGCACGAACATTGTCACCATCTCCAGGATTAGTGGAATAACCGTTGTTAAATCGATACGTAGCCGACCAATATAATCCGGCATACACAATTTTGTTACATCCGCTGGCAGGCAAAATTAACGATGCACTACTAGAACTGAATGTACTTGGATCACCATCAATATCAATGTATCGCATATCGAAGTTATCATTGTATTGTGATGAATTTCCAACTTCATTATAAGGAACATTCGGACCGTTGGAATTATGTTGTCTGTTCACAATTCCGTTTGAAATCAACGTCATATCTCCTTTTAAATTTCGTTCGTAGCGAACCGTAAAAGGAACGGGAACTTGGGCATAGGAAGCCAAGTTGAGTAGCAAAAAACAACCGAGTAGGAAGATTGTTTTTAATTGTGGTATTTGGGGCGTTTTCATTTTGGGGTGTTTATTTTATGTTAATGTTCATAATCCAAATTTCATCAAAGTAGGTGTTGTCAACATTCGTGTAATAGGAGATTAGGGCTTCACTCCATTGCGGATGTTTGGTTAAATAGACATACCTGAAATTGTTTTTTGGGTTAATAAAATAATTGGCTTTAATTCCTCGCTTTTTTAGCTTATTGATAAAATCATCGGCAAAAGCAGGATCAGAAAAAACATTGGAAATAATGTAGAATCCGGGTTCTTGATTATCTACCTGCAAATAGTTTCCTTTTTTGGCAGTAGCTCTTTTTTTGTCGGTCAGTCTGGAATAATACTCTTTGATTTCTTCATCGGTTAGGGAAAATTTTGAATTGGTATTTGTTTTTGGTTCTTCTTTTTTGAGTTTGGAAATTTTAGATTCCAAATCAGTATTTTTTGAATTATTTTTAGTTGATGGCAATTTAATTTCTTCTTTTTTAGTTGATGATTTCATCGCTGATAATTTGCTGTTCAAATCATTTTTGTCTTCTTTTACTACAGGAGTTTCAGCGTTTTTTACAGTGGTTTTTGTTGTCGTTTCCACCGTTTTTTCTTCCGTAACTACTGTTGTTTTTGGATCGCAATTGCAATCTTTTTCGGCAATGGTTACTTCTAATCGTTCGATGTATTGCATCATATTTTCAATTCGTTTTTCAAAATCGGCTTTTTTCATATTTTCAAGCGAATCTTGTTTAACAATGATTTCCAATAATTTTAAATTATTTTCGTCCAACGTCATTTTTAATTTTTCAATTTCGATGTCTTTGTTGTAGGATTTCATTGTTTCTTCTTCATCAAATTCTTCTTCTTCTTCAACTTCAGCAATCGCTTTTGATGGTTTTTTCTTTTTCAAAACCGATTTTTTCTTCTTTGGAGCAGGCTCAATGATAATTGGTTCTTCGGCCATATCTTCATATTCTTCTTCGGCAAAATCGTCTTCGTATTCTTCTTCAAATTCTTCTGTTTCTTTCAACACTTTTGGCTTTCTAACAACTGCTGTAGGCTTTTTTTTTGATGATTTTCTGTTGTATGTTTCTTCGCTCTCCTTTCCTGCAAATCGATAGGAAATCGTGATTTCGTGCGTTGGACCAAAATTCACTAAACCATCATTGATTACTCTTTCATAGGTATAACCTAAAGACAATTTTTTGGTGAAATGAGCTCCAACGCCAATACTTACTCCAAAAAAATCATCAATTCCGGCTTGAACCCAACCTAAATTCGGGAAGTTGGTAATCACCGAACCGCCATACACAAAATCATCCGTCTGATTCATTTTTCCACGGGCAATTAATCTGAAAAAACCGTTTTCAAACAACCCTTCCTGATTTTGCATTTGATGATGATACATTGCATGTCCGGTGTA
This sequence comes from Flavobacterium azooxidireducens, assembly GCF_023195775.1. Lineage (NCBI taxonomy): Bacteria > Pseudomonadati > Bacteroidota > Flavobacteriia > Flavobacteriales > Flavobacteriaceae > Flavobacterium > Flavobacterium azooxidireducens. The sequence goes on along the minus strand of NZ_CP096205.1, from coordinate 1,480,112 downwards.
CGTTTTTTGCGAATAATCCTGAACCATTTCGCTGGATTTAAAATCATAATCCACAAAATTTTCGGCATAAACTCCAAAGTCAAAACTTCCCCAGGTTACATTCAAACCCGGTTTTATTGTTAATATCGAATTATTTCGCAACGCCATAATGGCCGGATCAGGTTCGTTGGTTACGGCTCTGTTTCGGTCCACACCACTGTTGTAATAAGCGATGTTGAAACCTAAAGTCAACTTTATTTTTTCACGAATCGGAATTTGATAAGCATAGTTTCCAACTCCACCAAAACTGGTAATAATTCCTAAATTCTGTTGATAAATTCCAATCCCCACTCCTGCTCTTTCACCGTGTTTACCTGAATAAGAAAGCATATATAATTCCGGCGAATCATCAAATTGAATCCATTGATTTCTGTGGTAAAGTGTGAGGTATGAATCGTTTTCACGAACAACCGAAAAAGTCGGATTCATCATAAATCGATTTAACAATAAAGTATTTTGCGTAGGTATCGTAAACGTCAAAACAGGAGCATCTTGTGCTTGCAAATCGGCAAACACAAATCCTGTTAAGATTAAAACGATTACGTACTTTTTTATCATTTTTATTCGATTACGGTAATGGATCCTCTTTTAATAATTTCGTCATTTTCAGAAATGGTATAATAAAAAACCGGTTCTGATTTAGCATATTCTAAAGTTGAATTTGGCCAGTTATTTTGATAATTTCTAGCTCTGAAAACTACTTTTCCTTTTGGTGAATAAATAATCACCTCAACATCTTCTTTATTGATATATTCGTTCGGAAGTGACCAATAATCATTGATTCCGTCGTTGTTCATCGTGATTACATTTGGCACAACAATGCTTGTGTTTTCAACAACAGTAACAGTGAATGTTTTGGTGAATTCGCAGTCGCCAATGGTTCCAATAATTGTGTATGTTCCGGCTTCTGATACAAAAAATGAATTTCCGGTTGCTATGATTTGATCATTCAAATACCAAGTGTAATTATCAACTCCACTGGCAATCACTTCGGTTGAACCACCTTGAATAACCGTAATCGCATCGGAAATGTTTAAAGTAATTCCGTCTGTTGTAATCACTTCAACTGCAATTGTGTTTGAAGAATAAGTACATCCATCAAAATCAATCGTCATAAAATAATTTCCGGGTTCAGTTACAGTAATTGAATTTCCTGTTCCGATTTCAGTATTATTTTCGATGGAAAACCACGTTAGGATATAATCTGGATTTGTGATGTCTGATGATAAAGTGACACTTCCACCCGATTCACATAAAGTTCCTTCGGTTGATAAAGTAAAATCATCTGAAATGCCTAATTTTATTTCTACAACATTTGAAATAATCGAACTAAAACCTGCTATGGTAACTCGTAATTCATACAAGCCATTTTCTAAATAAGAAGGAACAGTGTAGGTTGTATTGGATGATGAAAGCACCAATTCTCCATCCTTAAACCATTCATAAACATACCCAAAGGAATTGTTTAAAATAGACATTGTTTCAGAAGAACTAACCGCGTTAAAGTTTGTAATTGATAACGTTGCTTGGTCACTTTCACAAGGAGAATAACCTGTATTTGCAGCAATTGTCACGTTGAAAGAATCAGGATAAACCAATTCAGCTATAACTTCTTGTGTTGCATCACAACCGGTTGTTTGAGTAACAATTACTTTGTAAACACCGTCTTGCGTCACATTGATTGACGAAGTTGTTTGTCCCGAAATAATTGCGTTATTTCTAAACCATTCGAAAGAAGGATTCACCGCATTGGTTGTTGCAGTTAAGGTTTTGGTTTCTCCCGGAATGATAATAGAAAGTGCGGGTAAATTCAAACTCGCTGTAATGCTGTTTAGTTCTAAATTCACCGTATTTGATGTAACCGTACAAGTTCCATATGAAATTACTAAATGATAATTTCCCTCTTGATTGGTGGTGTAACTTGGTTGAATTGCTCCGGTAATTAAGGTGTTGTTGCGATACCAATTGTATGTAAAAATACTGTTGGTTACAGAACTGTTTAGTTGAACTGAGTTTGTTCCGCATAAGCTTCCAACCGCGGTTACGACCGGAGTTTCAAGTTGCAAAGCAATCGAAATTGCATTTGATTCAATTGGTGCAAATGTTGGAATGGTAACACGTAATTCATACAAACCATTTTCTAAAAATGAAGGAACGGTGTAGGTTGTACTTGATGATGAAAGCACCAATTCGCCATCTTTAAACCATTCATAAACATATCCAAAGGAGTTGTTTAAAATGGATATTGTTTCAGAAGAACTAACAGCATTAAAATTAGTAATTGATAAAGTCGCCCCCTCACTTCCACAAGGAGAATAACCCGCATTTGCCGCAATTGTCACGTTAAAAGAATCCGGATAAACCAATTCGGAAACAGCTTCTTGCGTTGCATTACAACCTGTTGTTTGTGTAACAATTACTTTGTAAACGCCATTTTGTGTCACATTGATTGACGAACCGGTTTGTCCTGAGATAATTGCGTTATTTCTAAACCATTCAAAAGTTGGATCTACAGCATTGGTTGTGGCGGTTAAGGTTTTGGTTTCTCCCGGAATGATAATCGAGGTGGCAGGTAAATTCAAATTGGCTGTGATGCTGTTTTGCTCCAAATTCACCGTATTTGATGTAATCGAACAAGCTCCATACGAAATCACTAAATGATAATTTCCGGCTTGGTTGGTTGTGTAACTTGGTTGAATTGCTCCGGTAATTAACGTGTTATTTCGATACCATTTATAAATAAAAATGCTGTTGGTTACAGAACTGTTTAATTGAACTGAGTTAGTTCCACACAAACTTCCAACGGCTGTTAACACCGGTGTTGGAAGTTGCAAAGCAATCGAAATGGCATTTGATTCAATAGGAGCAAACGTTGGAATGGTAACACGAAGTTTATATGATCCATTTTGTGTTGCATCGTTAACTGTATGTGATGTTCCGGTAGCTCCTGCAATTGATGAATTATTCAGTAACCATTGATACGAAAAGTTTGAATTTGGAAGAGAAACCGTTACGTTTCCGGAAGAAGTTTGTGCAATAATCGAGCTCAACGACAACGTAGCATTCGTCACATTACACGATTGATAATCGCCGGAATTTTGAATAGTTACCGTAAACCCAATAGGATATTGAACCACAACTGTCAATTGTTCAGAAATAGTGCAACCTTGTGTTTCGGTTACCGTCAATTGGTACGTTCCTGGTTGTGTAACAGTGTAATTTGCAGTAGTCGCACCCGCAATAACTACGTTATCTTTTCTCCATTGATAGGTTGGCGACGTCGCATTATTTACCGAATTAATTTGAAGTTGTTCGCCAGGAATGATGACTTCATTCGCATCCACATTCCAATCAATATCTAATTCAATTAGTTCTAAGAAGATGGCATTCGATTCAAAAACACAACCACCAAACGTAATTCTTAATTTATAGATTCCTTCTTGTGCAGCATTGTACGTTGGTCCGGTTGCTCCCGAAATGGCCACATTATCTTTAAACCATTGATAAACGTAACCTGTATTTTGATGAGATGATGTTAAAAGGCGTGGCGTTCCATCACAAATATAATCGACATTCCCAGCAGATGAAATCGATAGATTTATACCGGCAGTTACATTAACAGAAACAATGTTTGAATAGGAATTCATCACACAACTTCCATAATCTACAATCGCATAATAATTTCCGGATTGAGTTACGTTTAATGATGGTCCGGTTGCTCCTGAAACTTCAGCAAAATTGCGGTACCATTTATACGATAAACCGGAATAGAATAGAGGTGAAGCCGGCGTTCCTGTATTATCAACTTGTAATGTTATATTTCCTCCTTCACAAAAAGAAACGGTTCCCGAATTATTATTAATTGAAAAAGGTTGATTGTGAACAGCGTAATAAGCAGAAAAAGCAACACTTACCGGACTTGTAACTGCCGGAGCTGTACTTCTAACTCTAATTCTGTACGCTTCTCCGGCAACCGTTGTTGGCATAGCAAAAGAAACATTTACCGGTGAAGTTACACTAGTAGAAGTCGTTAATGTCGTTGCCGAACCAAAATTGCCCGACGGATCAGAAAGTTCCACAATAAATTGATTTCCCGCCTGAACATTGGAAACCGGGAAAAATGTAAAACTAAGATTGTATGAATTAAATCCTTGTGAAGCACAAGCTTGAGTGAATCCTAATGAAGGTGTGCCAATTACTATCGTTTGGGCATACCCATTTCCGATGCTGTTAAGCAACATCAGAAACAAAAAAGAAAAAAATAATTTTCTTGGGGTAATTTTCCAAACCATAAAACACTCTTTATGTCGGACTGCTTTTACCCCAAAAGCAATCGGTTGTTATTTTGTAATTTAAATAGGCACTACACTACACTTAATTACGAAAAAAACGATAAATGGTTTTCTGTTTCTATCTGTTTTTGAAATTTGTTTCACTAAAAGTATATAAATATTTAGATGACTAAGTAAATTTAACATTAAAATCGATGAACGGTAAGCAGGTTTGCGGGAAACCGTAATTACCCGTATTGAAAACCGTAACAACAATTGCAGTTGGTCGATTATTTAGAAACAGACTAACATTTTGGTTGAATTTTTTTAAAAAATCATTTACGGCAAATAGGTAAATTTTTCCGTATTTTTGTCGCTCATTTTATTGATTATGTCAGAAGAAAAGTCGCTCAATTTTATTGAACAAATTATCGAAGAAGATTTAAAGAATGGTTTTGCCAAGGATAAACTTCGTTTTCGTTTTCCGCCGGAACCAAACGGATATCTTCACGTAGGTCACGCCAGTTCTATTTGTTTAAATTTCGGATTAGGAATTGATTATCAATCGCCGGTAAATTTGCGTTTTGATGATACCAATCCCGCCAAGGAAGAACAAGAATATGTAGATGCCATCAAACGCGATGTGCAATGGCTTGGCTATCAATGGGCAGAAGAGCGGTATGCATCTGATTATTTTCAAGAATTGTATGATTGGGCAGTTGAATTTATCAAAAAAGACAAAGCTTACGTAGATAGTCAATCTTCGGAAGAAATGGCAAAACAAAAAGGTACGCCAACACAAGTGGGAACAAATAGTCCTTACAGAAATCGTTCGGTAGAAGAAAATCTTGATCTTTTTGAACGTATGAAAAACGGAGAATTTCCGGAAGGAACACACGTTTTACGTGCTAAAATCGATATGGCTTCTACGAATATGTTGATGCGTGATCCGTTGATGTATCGAATTTTACATAAACATCACCACAGAACTGGCGACAAATGGTGCATTTATCCAATGTACGATTGGGCTCACGGTGAAAGTGATTATATCGAAGGAATTTCTCATTCACTTTGTACGCTGGAATTTTTACCACACAGAGAATTATACGATTGGTTTTTAGATCAAATTTATGATGCGAATAAAGTTCGTCCGAAACAACGAGAATTTGCGAGAAGAAACCTTTCGCACACAGTTGTAAGTAAACGAAAGTTACTGCAATTGGTTCAAGAAGGTCACGTAACCGCTTGGGATGATGCCAGAATGAGTACGATTTCAGGAATGAGAAGAAGAGGTTACACGCCAACTTCCATTCGGAATTTTGCCAAAACAATTGGTATTGCTAAACGAACTAATTTAATTGATGTTTCACTTTTAGAATTCTGCGTTCGCGAAGATTTGAATAAAACCGCTCCTCGTGTGATGGCTGTTTTGAATCCGATAAAATTAGTCATTACCAATTATCCTGATGGTCAAGAAGAATGGTTGGATGCTGAAAATAATCCGGAAGAAGAAATTTTGACCTACAGAAAAGTGCCTTTTTCAAAAGAATTATACATCGAAAGAGAAGATTTTCAAGAAGAAGCCAATAAGAAATTTTTCAGATTAACGTTGGGAACAGAAGTGCGTTTAAAAAATGCTTACATTATCAAAGGTGAAAATGTCATCAAAGATGCTGATGGAAATATCACCGAAATTCACGCTTCGTATGATGTGGATTCAAAGTCGGGTAGTGGCACAGAAGCTAGTCAACGCAAAGTAAAAGGAACCATTCATTGGGTTTCTGTTCCGCACGCCGTGGCAGCAGAAGTTCGTATTTATGACCGATTATTTACGCATGAAAACCCGGATGGCGATAAAGAAGTAGATTTTAAAAACTACATCAACCCCAATTCATTAGAAGTAATTACCGGATATGTTGAACCAAGTTTACAAACCGCTCAACCGGAAGATAAATTTCAATTTCAACGATTAGGCTATTTTTGTGTTGATAAAGATTCTTCTGCAGAAAAATTGGTTTTTAATAAAACCGTTGGTTTGAGAGATACTTGGGCAAAAGTGGAAGCGAAGGAGTAAAAATTTTTTTCAGCTCGTTTGTCATTTCGACCTAAGGGAGAAATCACATATCGAAAATAAAATATTCGTTTATCAACATTATGTGATTTGCTTCGCCTGTTCGCTATCGCTCGAGTCTCCTATCGTCGAAATGACACAGCGATAGAACTTTATAAATAAAAACTATAAAAGCCACAAATTACTGTGGCTTTTTCTATTATTACTATTTTCTATTGATTTTTAATTTCTATTATCAAAAACAATCAAAAACGGCTTTTTTAGAGCTTTTTTCAGACAGAAAAAATAATCAGCAATGTGATTTTATGCCTCACTTCATTAAAGTGAATTTAAACGGCTCTAATTCGTTTTTGATGAATTTCTAACCGTTTTTTCATTCTTAAAAATTCGAAAACTAAAATTTCTGTGCTTTCCGTGATTTCTGTGAGAAAATAATTTTTTTGATTTCCAAAATCTGTGTTCTAAAAAATCCTTCAAAATCCATTAAGCAAAGCTTCAAAAAAAATCAGCGTAAATTCTTTTCATCCATCAAACCTGCCTGCCGACAGGCAGGTCCGTGTTCCATTAAATTTAGCTTTCAAATCGGTATCCAATAAAAACAAAAAAAAGAGACCCGAAGGTCTCTCTCATTTTATTCTTCATCTTCTTCGGTCGTACCGAATTCATCTTTCGGTGCAATTTTTCTATTTGCTTTTTTGATAGCTCCTTTTTTCATCGCTTCACCAACTTGGTTACTCGCGGTAAAACTAGCTACCATATTATTTAACATATCACTTCCGGCTTGTGGTGAATTAGGTAACAAAATCAAGTTTGAATTTGTGTCAGCACCAATTGCTTGCAACGTATCATAATGTTGTGTAACCACAATTAAAGCAGATGCTTCTTGCGAATTAATTCCAACGCGATTCAACACATCCACACTTTCCACCAAACCTCTAGCAATTTCTCTTCTTTGGTCGGCAATACCTTGACCTTGCAATCTTTTGCTTTCTGCTTCCGCTTTTGCTTTCGCTACAATTCTGATTCTTCCTGCTTCTGCTTCATATTCTGCAGCGGTTTTTTCACGGTCAGCAGCGTTGATTCTGTTCATCGCATTTTTTACTTGAATGTCCGGATCAATATCGGTAATCAACGTGTTGATGATGTCATAACCATAAGTAGTCATTGCTTCATTCAACTCACGTTTTACGGCAACAGCAATATCATCTTTACGCTCAAAAACATCATCCAATTTCAATTTTGGTACTTCGGCACGCACAACGTCGAATACATACGAAGTGATTTGATCGTGCGGATATTCTAATTTATAAAAAGCTTCGTATACTTTCTCTTGAATCACTTTAAACTGAACAGAAACTTTCATTTTTACGAATACGTTGTCTTTTGTTTTCGTTTCAATAATAACATCCAATTGTTGAATTCTCAAATTTAATCGTCCGGCAACTCTATCTATCACAGGGATTTTAAGTTGTAAACCGGATTGTCTGGTGCTACTGAATTTTCCAAAACGTTCAATCACCGCAGCCGATTGTTGTTTAACGGTGAAAAATGAGGCTAACAGTAACAAGACTGCAATAGCAATAAAAATGTAAGTAAACATAGAAAAATAGTTTTTAGGTTATATGTAATGATACGAAATTTCTCGTACGTTTGTTACAACTTTATACACAATTCATGAAAAGATATTTTTTAGCGTTGGTTTTACTTGGTTTTACAAGCACAATTTCGGCTCAATATGGTAAAGGTGACTATAACCACATCGGAATTAGTTTAGGGATAAATCAAACCGATTTGTACACAGATAATTTTGCTATAAAACCCGGCACTAGTTGGACAGGCGGACTGTCTATGCGTGGAAATTACTACAACAATTTTTCGATGATTTACGGAATGAATTTCTCCGAAAATAAATTTGCTATTGAAACATTTTCCAGCAATTCTCAAAAGGAAGTCGATTTAAAAATGATGGCTGTTCAAGTACATTTGTTATTTTGTTACAAAATAGGAGGAGGTCCGGTTTCATTAGATTTTGGTCCTGTATTGCAAGTGAACAGTAAGTTAAAGTTCAATAGTTCTGACGAGAATAATATTATTGTGGGTAATGAATTGCTTAGCGTAAAAGATATTGAAGACATCAATCCAATTAATTTTAATGTTTACGCCGGAATTTCCGGTGGTTTTGAAAATATTCGTTTGAGTTTGAGTTATCAATATGGCGTAACCAATATTTTGAATAATCTCAATAACCAAGATGAAGTTGCTCTTTTAGCCGATGGAAAATTGAAAGGGAATTTGGGAATTATTGCAGGCAATATTATCTTTTATTTTTAAACTTTTAATTATACTGAATATGAAAAAAATTTACCCAGTTATTTTAGTGTTTTCATCATTTTTTTGTTTTGGACAAACATTAATCTTAGACGAAAAAATTGAAAAAGATTATATTCCATTGAGGATAAATTTTCTACCTAAGGAAAATAAAATTGTATTTTCATCAGGAACTTATTTAGGAATAAGCACAAATGAGATGATTAAAAATATTTATAGTTATGATCATTTAGGTACGAAGGAAATTTTATTAGAAAATGAAGCCGTAATGAATTTAAGATTTTCAACAACTGAAAAATCATTTTATGTTGAAGATTATGCAAAGATGTCATATACAGGTCCTTTTTATAGAATTTTTACAAATGGAATTCCATCAAAAAAAGTTAAGTATGAATATAAAACCAGAAAGTATGCTTTCAACTTTAGGAATTATGGATTTAATGATACTTACGAGTTTGGAATTTCTAATCAAAAAGGAAATGAGGATGTAAACTGTAAAGAAGATGATATTTTTATAGAAGTTACAGATATTAATACAAGAAAAGCAATAAAAAATAAAATTGATAAACCGTCGATAGAAAGAATTGAAGGAGAAGGTTTTATAAAATATATTCCAAAGAAAAATAAGATTGGATTTGGTTATTATGTCGTAGGAAATGAAGGGTTTCAAATTATTTCAAAATCAATTTCCGCAGATTATAGAACTATTATTATGTATAGAACTAACTATAACACTGAGGGTAAGTTTATTAATGAAGATTCTTTCAAAATAGAGTTAAATAAAGAGAATACGTATTTTGTTTATTCAAATAATGGAGGTTCTAAAACAACAACAGCAATTGTTAATAATTTACCCATTTTCTCGCATGATCTTGCAATTAATAATTTTGTGGTAGATAAAGATGAAAATGTTTATATATACGGCATAACAGGACCAAAAGCTGAAAGCTTGAACACTTTCAATGTAGCAACAGGATATTATATATTTAAATTCAATAAAAACGGTGATAAAATTTGGGAATCTTTTCATGAGATAAAAGATGAAAGCCATTTTAATAAAAAAAGGCACCTATATCGTCTATTTGTGGATTTAGATATTTTTGATGATAAGATTTTGTTTTCTACTGGAACAGATTACGTTCATGAACATATTCATTATTCTATCTTAAATAGTCATAATGGCGATTTAATATCTACAGAAAAGTTACTATTTGATGAAAAAAAGATAAGATTATTTAGCACAGGAGCTAAAAGATTATTTTATCCACATTACTTTATAGAAGAGTTTCAAAATAAAATATTTGATGTTAATTCTCTTATTGCCAATAAGATAAATAAAGATTTTAATGCGTACTTAGCAAGTATTAAAAACAATGAGAATCTATCTTTTAAGACCTTGTTTTCTCAGGAAGGTATTTGGTTAGTAGAAACGGATCATATAAATTATTACAAAGTCAATTATTTTGATAACTAATAAATAAGGCTCCCTAAAAAGGAGCCTTTATTTTAATGGCCAGGTTCGTAAATCAACCTAAAAAAAGTACTAAATCGTTCGTTTTCCCTACTAATTGGAATTCCTGTTACAATTCCTATCAGTAAATTATCTGCAATTCCAACTCGCATTTGCGGACGAATGGTCATATCAAAATCGGTTTTTGTAACTTCTTTATTGAATTCCACTCCAATAAAATTCCGTGTCCCCGGAATCATATAATGAACGTTGCTGTTAATTTGCCAGTTGGTATAAGTTGAATTGTCTTCAAAATGATGAATAAAAGCCGGTCCGGTATAGAGTAGGGTGTGAAAATTATTTCCCCAACGTTTTGCTGCTACAAAAAACGGATTGTAAACATTTCCAACAAACAATCTTCCATTTTGGTAATTATCAAATTCATTCATTTCAAATTCGTGGATATAACCAATGGCTAATGATGTTTTCTTCTTTTCGGAAACAAAAAAAGAATATTGTCCGGCCAATTTTAAGCTGTTGAGCTTGCTTCCCGGAGCCATTCCGTTGCTGTTGGAAGGGTAAATCGTAAATGGTAATTCGACTTCTAAACCTAATCGGTCAATCGGAGCCCATTCATATTCTACTAAAGCTAAATATTCATCATAGTCGTTGTTGTCGGTAATTCCAAAACCAAGATTCCATTCTTTTTCGCCTTTTCTGGCACCTAAATCTCTAATTAAATCGATGTACAATGGCTCTGCGTGAAGTACTTTTGGTTTTTCGGTTTTGGTTAAAACTTCTTCGATATACAAACTGTCTTTTGTTGTATTTTCGGTTTGTGTAAAGGAAATTTGGCTTAAAAGAAGCATAGAAAAGAAGCATAGCATTTGCTTCAAATTAAATTTGAACATAATTGTTTAATTTTAAATTATACGAATGATTTAAACTGTTTCCGATTGGAAAACAAGTTGTTACGAATAAAATAAATTAAACTTCCGGGGGAGGAGAATGAATTTCTAACGAAGGTTTTAAGAAAATAGTTTTAGAGTAATGAAAACTCTTTTTTATCGGATTAAAAACGACTATTTTAGGATTGATTTCATAAAATGGTAACACGAACTTATCCATCGAAAAACCTTTTTTCATTGTTGGATTATGTTCGCTGTCGTTTGCGTTATTTTCAGGAATAGCCTCTTCAAAACCTAAGACTTTTTCAAGAACTATTTCGACTAAACTTTCTTGTTCATTGTAGTTTGTATGTTTTTGCTTTTTTTCATCAAATAAAGAAGTGACATCTACACTGATATTGAGCAGGTAGAAGGCCATAAATCCCCAAACAAAAGTTGTTATTTTAGAATGTCGAATTGCATTTAACATGACACAAAAGTAAAACCTTTTGACAAAATTAAATTTTTTCTATCGCTTTTAATATTCTTTTAACGGTTTCTTCTTTGCCGATAAGTTCAATAATATCAAACAAATGTGGCCCTTTTAAAGCTCCAACCAAACTTAATCGAAGCGGTTGCATCACTTTTCCCGTTCCAATTTCGTTGGTGGTCATCCAATCTTTCAAAATTGTTTCGATTTTTAAAGATGTAAAATCCTCAATCGATTCTAAAACTTCAATGACTTGTTTCATTAAAGCTGGTGTTTCTTCTTTCCAATTTTTTGATGCTTTTTCGTCATACGAAGTAGGTGCAACAAAGAAATAATCCGCTAATTCCCAGAAATCGGACACGAAATTCGCTCGTTCTTTTATCGAAGAAACAACTTTGATCAGTTTATTATTTTCAACAGAAATTCCTTTTTCGTTTAAAATTGAAGAAAAACTTTCCGCCAATTCTTCGTCACTTTGCTTTTGCAAATACTGATGATTAAACCATTTATTTTTCTCCGGATCAAATTTAGCTCCGGCTTTGTGAACTCGATTTAAATCGAATTTTTCAACTAATTCTTCTAATGAAAATATCTCTTGATCAGTTCCATCATTCCAACCTAATAAGGCTAAAAAGTTAATCACGGCTTCAGGAAAATAACCCGTTTCACGATAACCTGATGAAATTCCTTCTTCTGTTTTCCATTCCAAAGGAAATACCGGAAAGCCCATTTTATCACCATCTCTTTTTGATAATTTTCCGTTACCAATTGGTTTTAAAATCAAAGGTAAATGTGCAAATTCAGGTGCTTCCCAACCAAAAGCTTTGTACAATAAATGGTGAAGTGGGAGCGAAGGCAACCATTCTTCGCCACGAATCACGTGTGATGTTTCCATCAAATGATCATCAACAATGTTGGCCAAATGATAGGTTGGCATTCCATCACTTTTAAATAACACTTTGTCATCCAATAAGTTAGTATCAAATTTTATATCTCCACGAATAATGTCTTTCAATTCCAAAACTTCATTCACAGGCGTTTTAAATCGAATGACAAAATCTTCGCCGGCAGCAATTCTTCTATTGGTTTCTTCAAGTGAGATTACCAATGAAGTATCTAATTTTTCACGATTATGCCAATTATAAATGAATGTTTTTCCTTGTTCTTCGTGCTGTTTTCTGTGTAAATCCAACGCATCAGCTGTATCAAAAGCATAATACGCCCAACCTGAATTAATCAATTGATCGGCATATTGTTTGTACAACGTTTTTCGCTCACTTTGACGATAGGGTCCGAACTTTTCGTTCCTATCTACCGTTTCTGAAGGAGCAATTCCTAACCATTCCAATGCTTCAAAAATGTACTGCTCAGCTCCCGGAACAAATCGATTTTGGTCGGTATCTTCAATTCGTAAGTAAAAAACACCGTTATTTTTTTTCGCAAATAAATAATTAAACAAAGCTGTTCTCACACCACCAATGTGCAATGGTCCGGTTGGACTTGGTGCAAAACGAACGCGTACAGGTCTTGACATTTTTAGTAAATTTTTTGCAAAGATACATTTTATGAATTTTATTTATGAAAAGTGTTTTGAAAAATAACCTCCCCACAACCACTACAAGACAAAAGCAAGACGGTTAACGTAATCATTTATGAAAATTTGTGAAATTCGTGGCAAAATCCTCCCCCCAACCCCCTCCAAAGGAGGGGGAGACGAGATGGTGAAAACTTGGCTACAATTTTAGATTAGAAGTAATTGCCGTTATGTTTTTCTCGGTGAAATTTTTTCAGCAAAATAATCTGTGTTAATCAGTGAAATCCGTGTCAAAAAACCAAACTAAACTGTTAATTTCATTAGAAAATATTTAACTTTTGACTATCGAATAAAATTGTACTTTTATCAGTTATAAGTAAAAGCCTCATTATTTTGGAAACAAAGTCACTGATTTATCAAAAGTTAGAAGCATTCATAAAAAAATATTACACCAACGAACTGGTAAAAGGAGTCATTTTATTTGTTGGTTTTGGGTTGTTGTATTTCTTTTTTACGCTTTTTGTAGAATATTTTCTTTGGTTAAAACCAGTAGGAAGAACAATATTATTTTGGTTATTTATCGCCGTTCAATTGTTTCTTTTATCGCGATTTATTTTGTTTCCGCTGTTCAAGTTGGTTAAACTTCAAAAAGGAATTGATTACAACCAAGCATCGCAAATCATTGGAAATCATTTCACTGAAGTGAATGACAAACTGACTAACTTTCTGCAATTAGCCGAAAATAATCAGCAGTCAGAGCTACTTTTAGCTTCCATCGAACAAAAAGGGAAAAGTTTGCAACCGATTCCGTTTAGCAACGCCATTAATTTTAAAAAGAATACCAAATACCTTCCGTGGGCGATTGTTCCCTTGTTGTTTTTGAGTTTCTTTATGTTGTCCGGAAACAGCGATATTATTGCCGATAGTATGAATCGAGTAGTGCGATATAATGAAAAATTTTCGCCACCAGCTCCGTTTTCTTTTGTGGTTTTAAATGAAAATTTACAAACTGAACAAGGGTTGGATTACGTTCTTCAAGTAAAGTCAGAAGGAAAAGTCATTCCCGAAAATGCTATGATTTTTATTGGTGACGAAAGTTATTTTATGGAGACCACCAAACCCGGCATTTTTGAATATCGTTTTACAAAACCATCCAAAAATGTTGAATTTCACATTGAAGCAAATACCGTTTCATCGGAGGATTATGAACTTTCGGTTGTGGCTGTTCCAACTGTTTCTAATTTTGAAATGGTATTGCAATTTCCATCGTATCTGAATCGAAAAGCCGAAATCATCAAAGGTTCCGGAAACGCCATTGTTCCTGAAGGAACGAAAGTGAGTTGGAAAATTAATGCACTTTCCACATCAAAAATTGAATATGCTGATGGTTCGGGTTTTACCAATTTTGTTCAGGAAAATAATGAATTCAAATTGTCTAAAAATGTTCATCAAAATACAGAATATCAAATACTGACTTCAAATAATAAAGTTAAACATTACGAGAAATTAAACTATCAAATTTCAACAATTAAAGATCAATTTCCAACGATAACGGTCAATAATGCACCGGATAGTTTGCGAATTGAAAAGAATATTTTAATCGGACAAGTTTCAGATGATATTGGACTTTCTAAATTGCAAATTGTCTATTATCCGAAGAACAATGAAAAAGCGGCTTTAAAATCGGCTATTCCGGTGAAGAGAGATGTTTTTGATCAATTCATCTACACGTTTCCTGGGAATCTTCCTGTAGAAGAAGGTGTTTCGTATGAATACTATTTTGAAGTGTTTGATAATGATGCGATTCACAATTATAAAAGCTCAAAATCTTCTGTATTTTCCGATCGAATTAGTACGGAAGAAGAACGGGAAGATGAGCAATTCAAACAACAAAATGATAATATCAACAGCATTCAAAAATCTTTAAAAAATCAAGATAAGCAGATGTCTGAGTTAGATAAGCTTCAGAAAATGAGTAAAGAAAAAGAAAGCTTAGAATTTAAAGACAAACAAAAAATAAATGATTTCATCAAACGCCAAAAGCAACAAGAGGAAATGATGAAAGAGTTCACAAAAGATTTGAAAGAAAATTTAAAGGAATTCAATAAAGAAGAAAAAGACGAATTAAAAGAAAATCTTGAAAAACGTGCTGAAAATGCTGAAAAACAATCAGAAGAAAATCAGAAACTTCTAGACGAACTTCAAAAACTTTCAGAGAAAATTCAGGATTTAGATATTGAAGAAAAGTTAGATAAAATCAAGCAAAATTCTGAAAATCAAGCGAAGAATTTAGAACAGTTGGTTGAACTGACTAAGAAATACTATGTTGAAAAGAAAGCCGAACAACTTATCAAAAAATTAGACAAATTAGCCGATAAACAAGATAAGTTATCAAAAGAAGATAAAGAAAATTCGGCTGAAAAGCAGGAAGCAATCAACAAAGAATTTGATAAAATTCAGGAAGAATTGCGTCAGTTGGAAAAAGAGAACAAAGAATTGAAATCGCCGGTTGACATTCCATCGGATGAGAAACAAGAAAAAAGCATCGAAGAAGATATGGAAAAAGCTTCGGATGAACTTCAAAAAGACCAAAAGGATAAAGCAAAACCTAAGCAAAAAAGTGCCGCTCAAAAAATGAAGCAAATGAGTATGCAAATGCAAGAAGGAATGGCGGGTGCAGAAATGGAACAAATGGAGGAAGATGTTAAAATGATGCGTCAGATTTTAGATAACTTATTGGCTTTTTCGTTTTCACAAGAAGATCTAATGAAACAATTCAAAGGATTAAAAAAAGGTGCTCCGTCGTATAACAAATACCTTAAAATTCAACAAGATTTGAAACAGCAATTCAAACACGTAGATGATAGTTTGTTTGCAATGTCTTTGCGAAATGAGATGATTACCGAGAAAGTGACGGAAGAAATTGGAAACGTGCATTACAACGTTGATAAATCGCTTGAATCATTAGCGGAAGCGATTATTTCCAAAGGGGTTTCGCATCAACAATACACAGTTGCAGCGTCTAATCGTTTAGCTGATTTTCTTTCAGATGTAATGAACAATATGCAAATGTCTATGCAAGGAATGGGAGCTGGCGGCGGTAAACCAAAACCGGGTCAAGGTAAAGGTGGACAGTTACCTGATATTATTCAAAAACAGAAAGGTCTTTCTGAGAAGATGAAAGAAGGAATGCAGAAAGGCGAAAAGCCAGGTGATGGCGAAAAAGGCGAGAAACCCGGTGAAGGAAAAGACGGTGAGAAAGGTGAAAAACCTGGCGGAAAAGAAGGAGGAAAAGATGGCGATAAAGGCAAAGGAAACCAGAAAGGAAATAAACCAGGCGAAGGAAGCGGCGGCGGTCAAGGCAATAATGATGGCGAAGAAAATGCTCGTGAATTAATGGAAATTTACCAAGAGCAACGTCGATTACGTCAACAGTTGGAAGATGAATTGAAGAAACAAGGTTTAACGCCTGGAGGTCAAAAAGTGTTGGATCAAATGAAAGATGCAGAGAAACAAATTTTAAATAAAGGTTTTAAAAATGAAGTGCTTCAGCGGATGTTGAATATCAATTATGAAATGTTGAAACTCGAGAAAGCAGTTCAACAACAAGGGGAAGATACTAAACGTCAATCTGAAACAAACAAGAAAGAATTCAATAATGCGGTTAAACCACTTTCGCCTGAATTACAACAATATTTGAATAGTGTTGAAATTTTAAATCGACAAAGCTTACCTTTGCGGCCAAATTATAACCAAAAGGTTCAGCAATACTTTAAGAAGAATGATTAGTTTTAATTATGAAACCGATTTTGAATTAGGTGACGAAAAATTGTTTTCCAATTGGATTTCGGCAATAATTTCATCGGAAGACAAAGAAGAAGGAGAAATCAATTACATCTTTTGTGATGATGGTTATTTGCATAAAATCAATGTCGAATACCTAAATCACGACACGTTAACCGATATAATTAGCTTTGATTACAGTGAAGGAAATTTTTTACACGGCGATATTTTCATTTCAACCGAAAGAGTGCAAGAAAATGCGTTAGAATTCAACGTTTCTTTTTTAGATGAATTAAAACGGGTGATGGCTCACGGTGTTTTGCATTATTGCGGCTATAAAGATAAATCGGAAACTGACGAAAAACTAATGCGTCAAAAAGAAGAAGAAAAAATGATGATGTTCCACGTGGAACAATAAAATGAATTTAATGAAGTTTCCGTGAAATGTTTCACGTGGAACAATCTAATAAAACTATGTTTCAAGATAAATATGATGTAATTGTGGTTGGTGCTGGCCACGCAGGTTCTGAAGCGGCGGCGGCGGCGGCCAATATGGGCTGTTCAACGTTGTTAGTAACAATGAACTTGCAAACTATCGGGCAAATGTCTTGTAATCCCGCTATGGGCGGTATTGCAAAAGGCCAAATTGTGCGTGAGATTGATGCTTTAGGTGGCTATTCCGGAATTGTTTCCGATAAGACAGCTATTCAGTTTAAAATGCTTAACAAGTCAAAAGGTCCGGCTATGTGGTCGCCAAGAGTTCAAAGTGATCGAATGCGTTTTGCTGAAGAATGGCGTTTGATGTTAGAAAACACGCCAAATGTTGATTTCTATCAAGAAATGGTTGCTGGTTTAATTATTGAAAACAATGTTATCAAAGGAATTAAAACTTCATTAGGGATTGAAATCAAAGCCAAAACCGTTGTTTTAACGAATGGAACTTTCCTTAACGGATTAATTCATATTGGCGAAAAACAGTTCGGAGGAGGAAGAGCAGGTGAAAGTGCAGCTTATGGAATTACCGAAGATTTAGTCAAACTCGGATTTGAATCAGGTCGAATGAAAACCGGAACACCACCAAGAGTTGATGGGCGTTCGCTGGATTACACCAAAATGCGAGAAGAAAAGGGTGATGATAAACCGCATAAATTTTCTTATTTAGATTCTTCTAAACCATTAATTCATCAAAAATCGTGTTGGATGACGTATACATCTGAAACGGTTCACAATTTATTACGTGAAGGTTTTGATCGTTCGCCAATGTTTAATGGTAGAATTCAAAGTACAGGGCCACGTTATTGCCCATCCATTGAAGATAAAATTAATCGTTTTGCAGATAAAGACAGACATCAATTGTTTGTTGAACCGGAAGGTTGGAATACGGTTGAAGTATATGTAAATGGATTTTCAACCTCCTTACCGGAAGACGTACAATTTAAGGCCTTACGTTCAGTGGAAGGTTTTGAAAAAGTGAAATTCTTTCGTCCGGGATATGCCATTGAATATGACTATTTCCCACCAACACAGTTAAAACACACGTTAGAAACCAAGTTGGTAGATGGTCTTTTCTTTGCCGGTCAAATAAATGGAACGACTGGTTATGAAGAAGCAGCTTCACAAGGCTTAATGGCAGGAATCAATGCTGCTTTAAAAGTGCAAGAACGTGATCCTTTTATATTGAAAAGAGATGAAGCCTATATCGGTGTTTTAATAGATGATTTAATTACAAAAGGTACTGAAGAACCGTATCGAATGTTTACTTCCAGAGCAGAATACAGAACGTTATTACGTCAAGATAATGCCGATGAGCGTTTAACGCCTAAAGGTTTTGAGTTAGGATTAGCTTCAGTAGAACGCTTAATTCGAATGAATCACAAGTTTAATGAAGCGGAAAAAATGGTCTCTTTTTTCAGAGAAACAAGTATTTCTCCTGAAGAAGCAAATCCGGTTTTGGAAACAAAGGGAAGTTCCCCAATGGTTCAATCAGACAAAATGTATAAAGTGTTTTCGAGACCTCAAATTGATTTAGAAGACATTGTTTTATTTGATAAAGTAAAAGAATATATCGCAGTCAATAACTTGGATGATGAAACAGTTGAGCAAGCAGAGATTCAAGTGAAATACAATGGTTATATTGAAAAAGAACGCAACAATGCCGATAAACTAAAACGATTAGAAGACGTCAGAATTCCGGATAATTATGATTTTGATAAAATTAAATCATTGTCGTATGAAGCTAGGGAGAAGTTTAAAAAAATTCGTCCGGTTACAGTATCTCAAGCATCTAGAATTAGTGGTGTGAATCCAAGTGATATTTCAATATTATTAATTTATATGGGAAGATAGGAAGTAATCAGTTCGTACCATCAATTTCAATTGTTCCACGTGAAACTATTTTGAAAAAACTAACAAGCACAAAGTGTTCCGTAATAAAAAACACTTTATTAATTGAAATGAATTTTACAAAAGAACCGTACATTAAAGTAAAAGATTATTCCGTTTCGGGAGAACAGTTTGAATTGTTGATGGATGAAAATCTTCAATTATTGAAAACGTATCCGCAACCTGCATTATCGGATTTACCGAATTATTACGAAAGCGAAGATTACATTTCACATACAGATAATAAACGATCTTTATTTGAAAAAGTATATCATTTTATCAAACGAAAAGCAATTCGCGACAAAGTAAGTTTGATAGAATATTGGAGTGTTGAAAAAGGAAGTGTTTTAGATATCGGTTCCGGAACCGGAGATTTTTTAGCAAAAGCTAAACAACAAAACTGGAAAGCTGTGGGAATGGAGCCAAGCGATAAAGCAAAAGCTCTTGCCAAACAAAAAGGAATTTGCATCATTGATACGTATCCTGAATTAGAAGATCACTTTTTTGATGTTATAACAATGTGGCACGTTTTAGAACACGTTCCGGATTTGGAATTCCAAATTAAAGAACTGAAACGATTGCTAAAACCGGATGGCGTTATATTTATCGCAGTTCCAAATTACAAATCGTATGATGCAAACCATTACGGAAAATTTTGGGCGGCTTATGATGTTCCTAGACATCTTTGGCATTTTTCTAAAACGGCTATGGAAAAACTTTTTGCTCAGGAAAATTTAAAACTAAAAAAAGTTCAACCAATGTGGTTCGATAGTTTTTACGTTAGTTTATTATCAGAAAAACACAAAACCGGAAAGATGAATCCGTTTAGAGCATTTTGGATTGGTTTGCAATCAAATTTGAAAGGAAGAAAGAGTTTAGAGTATTCTTCACACATTTATATCTTCAAAAACAGCTAAAAAATCATTTTAAGGCTTGTTTTTGGCCTATTTCATCAATGAACAGCTCTTTTGTCGATTCAGATCTGTTAATTGATTTAATCGAATCTAATGCGTCAAAACCAAATAAATTTAAGCTATACACTATTTAAAAACTATTGTAATTTCTTATACTGACAATTTTTTGAAAATGATATTCAAATTTGCCAATTAAATAGGAATTACTACTTTTACCAAAATTTTATAAATCAGACAATCATAATGAAAAAATCAATTTTAGTTTTCGGCTTACTTTTGGCCATGGCATCGTGTGATAAAGCAGCCGATCAAAAAGATTTCAAAACAGCTTATGTAGATACTTCAAAACTTTTGGATGAATATACCGAAGCAAAAGATATTGAAGAAAAATATAAATCAAAAGGCGAAGAAATGGGTAAGCAGTTAGAAGCTGAAGTAGCTCGTTTCAGAACTGAAGCAGCAGCTTTTCAAAAAAATGCCGAAACATATGGTCCACAATGGGCTCAACAAAAAGGGGCTGAATTGCAAAGAAAAGAACAAGAATTATCATATGCTCAACAAGCTATTTTACGTCAATTGCAAGAAGAGAGCGGAAAAGAAATGGACAGCCTAGTGAAAGATGTAAAAAAATTCATCAAAGACTACGGTAAAGAAAAAGGATACAATTACATCTACGGAACAGGTGATGCGGCAACAGTTTTGTATGCAAAAGATGAATATGATATTACCAATGATGTAATTAAATTACTGAATGATAAATACAAATCAACTTCTTCGGATGATAAAAAAGACGAAAAAGCAGATACAAAAGTAGATTCTACTAAAAAATAAGCAATCAATTTATTGCCATTCAAGTCTCTTGTTTTGAGATAGAGCTGTACACTAATTGCTATTCATTTTGGCCACGAATTACACTAATATACACGAATTAATTTGTGTAAATTTGTGAAATTCGTGGCTATCTTTTTAAACAGATTTATTTAAATCTGTTTAAATTTGTGAAATTCAATTGTTTCAAAGAGACAGCCATTATTAGTTATTCATACTTTTACCAAACAAATTTCAACAAAATTCAGATCATGGCTTTCACAATTATTCAAAAATTTGTAAATTTCCACCTTTAAACTCAACGCCAAATGGAAATTACAAACGATGCACGCCAAGTCCTGCAATTTATCAATCAAACGCAACGTTCTATTTTTCTAACGGGAAAAGCCGGAACAGGAAAAACCACTTTGTTGCGGAAAATCATTCAAACAACTCATAAAAATACGGTTGTAGTTGCTCCCACAGGAATCGCTGCACTGAATGCGGGAGGAGTAACCATTCATTCGATGTTTCAATTGCCTTTTGGAGGTTTTATTCCCGAATATATTGCCGGTTCCAGCATTTCTGAATACCAGAAATTTGAAACCAAAAACACCTTAGTTAAGCATTTTCGCATGAGCGGCCAAAAGAAAGCCGTGATGCTCAATATGGAATTGCTCATTATTGACGAAGTAAGTATGCTACGTGCGGATTTATTAGATGCTATCGATTTTATGTTACGAAAAGTCCGTCGAAGAGACATTCCTTTTGGCGGAGTGCAAGTACTTTTTATTGGCGATTTACTGCAATTGCCACCCGTTGTAAAAAATGATGAATGGCACGTTTTACGCAATTATTACCGTGGAATTTTCTTTTTTCACGCCAAAGTTATTCAGGAAAGACCGCCGTTGTATATTGAATTATCTAAAATTTTTAGGCAAACAGACGATCGTTTTATTTCAGTTTTAAATAACCTTCGAAATAATACAATTACACAAAACGATATGGTGGTTTTGAATGATTTTGTGAAACCAAATTTCGACATCAAAGCCAATAAAGGATACATTACTTTAACGACTCACAATGCCAAAGCCGACTCTATTAATGCAGAATCATTAGAAGAATTGGAAGGAAAATGTTATCGATACAAACCTGAAGTAGTAGGTGATTTTCCCGAAAAAATTTATCCTGTAGAAGAAATTCTTCAGTTGAAAGTGGGTGCTCAAATTATGTTTATTAAGAATGATTTGTCGCCGGATAAGAATTATTTTAATGGAAAAATGGGTTTCATCAAATCGTTATCTGAAGCTGAAATAATCGTTCACTTTCCGGAAGAAAATAAAACCATCGAAGTAGAAAAATATGAATGGAAAAACATTCGTTATTCGGTAAACGAAAATACGAAAGAAATTGACGAAGAAACACTAGGAACATTTGTGCATTATCCGATAAAATTAGCTTGGGCAATCACGGTTCACAAAAGTCAGGGACTTACATTTGACAAAGCCGTTTTGGATGTTTCACAAGTATTTTTACCCGGACAAGCGTATGTTGCATTGTCACGATTGCGATCATTGGAAGGTTTGGTTTTATTGAAGCCTATTCAAATGAATGGCATTTCCAACGACCAAGATGTAATGCAATATGCTGAAAATAAGGCAGATGAAGAAACCATAGTGAATGCTTTACAAAAGGAAACGCAACGATTTATTCTTCAATACATTAAGAATAGTTTTGACTGGGAAGCGATAACTCAACAATGGCGAAATCATCGCTTTAGCTACAATACTGATGCTGAAAAATCAGAGAAATCGAAGCATCAAAACTGGGCAGAAATTCAAGAACAGAAAGTTTCAAAATTAGAAGAACCGGCAAAAAAATTCAGATCCCAATTAGACAAACTTTTTCACGCTGATGATGTCAATATTCCCTTTATTGCAGAAAGAGTGAAAGCAGCCAAAGATTATTTCCTTCCAAAACTGAATGAAATTATGTTTGATTTGCTTTTGAAAATGGAAGAAATCAAACGTAAAAAAAGAGTCAAGGAATTCTACAACGAGTTGAATGAATTAGAAGAAGGTACTTTAAAAACTGTTCTTCAATTGTTTAAAGCCGTTAAAATGGTGGATGTTTTATCTGAAGGAAAAGAAATCAACAAAGAAAATTTAACTTCAAATGAAATTCAAAACTACCGAAGTATTTTAGTTGAAAATGTGGTTGAACATTTTAAATCCATCCAAAACACATTAATCGAAGAAGAGGGAGAAGCTGATTTTGATCCGTATCAATATCTTCCAAAAAAGAAAAAAACGAAAGAACCGAAGAAATCAACTGTTCAGGAAACGTATGAACTTTGGCAAGAGAAAAACTCGGTAAAAGAAATTGCTAAAATTCGTGTTCTAACCACACAAACGATTTACGGCCATTTAGCGAAGCTTATTCAAGCCGGAACCGTTTCTATTACAGAAGTGTTGCCCGAAGACAAAATAAATGAATTAGCGGCCGCATTTGAAGGCTACAACGAAGATTCATTAACCGCTTTAAAAGAACAAGTAGGCGAGAAGTTTACTTGGGGTGAATTGCGGTTGTTTAAGGCGAATTTGTAGGTTTTTTTTATTCTGGCATTAATATAGAAACAGCGGCTTCTTAATTTAATTCAAAAAGCCACTGTTTAGTTTAATAATTATATATTATTCAACCGCTATTTGATGACTTTCAATTTGGTCGTCTATATAAATTTTCAATATATAAATACCTTTGTTTAAATCACGAACTGAAAAAGTTGCTTTGTTGTCAAAAATCTCAACTTTTGATTTTACTAAGCCCATTAAATCAAATAGTTCGCCATAAATTTTTGAATTACTATCAGGTTTATTATTTTGGTCTCTCAAATCAATAAATACATCGTCTTTTGAAGGATTTGGATAAATTTTGTAAGTTGATGATTGTTCATTTATCATCATAAAATTATTTCCATTACAATTGATAACATTCATTGTATAAAAAGCCCAGTTCGATACATCACAACTGTTCGAAACTCTAACTTTGAATGAAATTTGACCTAACGAATAAGGGGTTATATAAATTTCATTGTTACTGCGTGAAAAGTTGAAATTGGTAGTTAATTTTACTATTTCCCAATGCGAATTTGCATCTAAACCTGCTACACATATTGTTTTTTTGTTTTCATAAATATCACCACCTCCTAAACACAATGTCATAGGTTCTATAGGGCACACTTCGTTAACATAATATTCTAGTTCAGCAGGATTTGGATTTGCACCAAAAACATAAGGTTTACCTATCCAAATGTTTTTTGTTAACGTAATGTTTCCACAACGACCACCACCATTGTTTTGAGGGTCATCACCCATTGTTAAAGAAAGTTTAACATACCCATATACGTTTGGTAATGCAGTAAGGGTGAAATTTTGTGTACTGTTTCCAATCGAATTAACTAAATGTGCTCCTTCAATAATTTGCCAATTATAGAATGTTCCGCCACTCGGTGCAGTAAAAGTTTTACTAATATTGTTGCAAATTTCATTTACTCCTGTTATAACATTGTTTCTACCATCACAATTATATGTGCAATTAAAAACATCTTCGTTATTAGTAATATTGTCTAATTCTAAAGCTAACCAATTACCATTACGGGTATTAAATGAAATGTGATTTTCGTTTATACCAGAGGTATTATGAGATGTTGTGAAATTGTTAAACGGAATTGTTCTTGAACCTGTTGGAGGAGTTAAAGAATTATACTTAACAAAATAGTCGTTATTATTTAAGACAATATTTCCATTACCAACATCTAAAGCACTTGGAGTAGGAATAAAGTTGAATGACGGTGCTAAATAAGCAGAAATTCCTAAATTAATAAAGTCATTATTTATTGTAGAAGTAGAAAAATTAAATGGCAATTGATATTTGCCTCCAGGGTAATAGTCATAAGATAATAACGCAGGATTATTATGGCTTCTACTGGTTAAACTAACTGTAATTTTTGGATTCCAACCAAAAAGACTAAATATTTTTTTGGTATAAGAAATACTTCCATGATAGACCTGAATTGTCGATCCAGCTGTTGGTAATGCATTAGCTTTAAAATTCATTGCAAAACTACTACTACCAGGAAGCATTCCTAAAAGCAAACCCGGTTCGTTGAATTCGAAAGCTAAGATTGGAGCACTAATACCGGTAATAGGTTCAATTAAAGCTGTTAAAAACGTGGTTAGGGCAGTTGTGCTTGCATTTCCATTTAAGGTAAATAAATTTGCCCCAGGATTAAAGCTTTGCGGATTTGCACAATGATTTCCATTGCTCAAAGCAACATTTCTAGTTTGTTGTGGATAGCCTAAATTGCGTAATTCAGTTTGAAATGTATTGAAAGCAGAATTATCTAAAGCAAAACTAGAGTTGATATAATTTGCTAACAATTGTTTTGTTCCTTGAGCATTTAAAAGGTTTTGAATATCAGCAATACTTATATTATTACCGCCATCAAGTTCGATTTGATAATCACCAACAGGAGTGTCAATAAATTGGTTTGCTAAATGACGTGCAAAATATTGAATTCCTACAGGAATATTGGCTCCTTGATGGGGTGCATCGTGGCTAATATATAAATTGGCTTGATGGTTCCATGTTTGGTCACCTGAACTTGCTAATTGATTTTCCATATCACGCAAGGCATAGCGAGCTAATACGCCACCCATACTTTGTCCTAATACCACATTTGGCAATGAGCCTTGTTTTACAGAGTTTACCCATTTAATAATATCTTGAACCAAATAGGCGTTGCGTTGCATATAATCTTTACCATTTTTGAAATTGATGTAGATGATGTCGTAGGTAGAAAGTTGGGAAGGAAGGTTACTAGACTCTATAAAAGAACTGTTTCTAAAATTTCAATATTGAACTTCCCCCAATTCATTTTCTACACCCAGTAATCCACCATCAAATCCTTCCACCACAAACAAAGGTTTGCGAATAACACAGTCATTTGATGCATAGTCAATTTCAAGGATTGCTTGATTTGCTGTACCTAAATAGGGTCTTGTGCCATAAAATTCTACTTTGTCAATGCCAAAAGCATCTTGACTGCATGGTTGATTTATGGTTCTGTTAATCGTTGTATTATTTGTTGGCGGAATTTCTACGTCAATTAATATTTTGCTGTGGCTGTATAAAATTTGGTTATTAGTAAGTGTTAGTTTGTATTTCCATTCATAAGTTCCTGCTGTTGCATAATTGATAGTACGAACTTGACCCAATGTCATGGTTTGATACCCTGCACCATTAGCAAAATCTATAGCAATGCTTTGTACCGAAGTTGCCTGATTGGTGTGCCACAATGAAGCAGGAAGGGTAACTTGAAGCGATAAACTTTTGTAAACAAATATTGGTGAAGCTATGGCAAAAACGTGTTGGTCTATATATGGATTTTGCCAAACGCCATTAACATATTTATCAGTAATGACATCATTATTATTGACCAAGAAATTTGGATAAGCATTGGTTTTAAACTTGTTATATTTGAAAAATAAACCACTCAGCACTATTTTATTTGGTTCTCGTAAATTGTCCCAATTTGTTTTAAATGCGTTTGGATTTATTAGCCCCGCTACGTTTGATTGCACTCGTGACATCAGGAGCGTGTTGTATATATTGGTAAATTTTCCTTTTGTTGTAAAGTTGGTAGCAGACATTTCGCCTGCATAATCGGTAAGTTCTGCAAACTCCATTGCTTGGTTAATAAGTAACTTGGTAGGAATTTTGGTTTTATCAAGACCTGCAAACTTGGCGTTAATTTGAGTTTTGTAGGTTGTGTTGATAGTTTGAGACTGTGCAAAATGAGTCGCAAAAAGGCAAAGCAGTAGCAACCCTTTGCCGAGAAAGAGTAATTTGTTCATAATATAATTGGTTTAAAAGTTACTAATTTGTGTAATGCATATCAAAACGACCTTCGCGGATTTGGTGTACATTACCTTGAAAATCTACAATGTCAAACCAAAAAGTTCCGGATACAATGTAATTTACTGGGTCTAATTTTGTAATGTATAATTCTCCTGTATAAATATCATTGGTCCTAGTAGGGATCCCTTCTAATGCGTATGTGCCATACGCATTAGAAGGAATCATCCCTTCTAATGCGTATGTGCCATTTTGAGCAATTTGTTTAGCATCTGTACCAACTCCTACACTTATTAAATAGTTATCTTGATTTATATTATTTGCATTTACTGAAAAATAATACTCTCCATCAACAAATTGGTAGAAACAGTTTGTAGAGTTATGATAATTTCCTGGCAAAAATGCTTTTCCATCTAACAAACAGCCAAAGGTATTAGCACCTGTTTGTGTGGCTAGTGGTAGTTTGTCAATTTCTGCAATGGGTTTGTCGTCATCGTTGTTGCAACAGCTTAATGTTGTTGCGAGTGTAAAAAGTAAGAGTAATTTTTTCATAAAATGTGATTTGGAGTATATTTGTATAAATCTACAAAAAAAAAAAAATAGTTTAACAAGTTTTTTAACACTAAATTGTTAAGATTTTGTGTTTATATATTCTTTAAACTATTTCTTTATTAAACTTTCACAGAGGGGTCTAATTCAACCAATACACCGCCAAAACAGCCGGAATATAATAAATCACAATCGTTCTGGCACCATCATAATCTTTGGCTAAACGTTGACCAAAAAGCAAAAAAAGTAAGGTAACACAACTCATTACAGCGGCATAAAAACCATAGTCGCGGTTGCCGTTATAAAGCAATTGAATTAGGCCGGCAATGGCTAAAATTACGGTTACTAATTCCAAAAGCAATACAAAAGCCAATGCTTGCGGAACTATGTTCTTGATAATGGTTTTAGAAAAATGTTCTTTTAACCAAGCCAAATTGTCTTTCCAGTAAAACAGTTTATCATAGCCGGATTGCAAAAAAGTTACGGTTAAAAGCAACAAAATCAGAAAAGAGGCGGGGTTGTTCATGCGTTTATTTTTTATGAATTAAACGGGTCAATTTAATTGATAAATCGGTTAAAATAATCTTCGCATTGCCATTGCGTTCAATGTGATACATGGCATCGTTAAGTTCCTTATAAATATCTAAGATATTATTTCCGTTTACAAACGGAGCAAAATTTTCAAGTTTAAATTTTTCCACTTTCGGTTCCAAATAAACCAACGATGTCGCTTGATAATTCAGCAACAACGCCTGACGGAACATTTCAATACAAAACGACAAAAATTTCTTTTGCGTTTCGCGACCTAATTTGGCAATTTCTTCGCTCCAAGTAATTAATTCGTGAATAGCGGCGGCGTTCCCTTTGGCTTTAAAAGCGGCACGAACCCAAAGCACAAACCATTGTTCAAATGGTAAATCTTCGTTGTCATCGCTTAGTAATTTCAAGGCTTTGTTATAATTTCCTTGTGCTTGATGGGCAATTTTTGTTGCCGCTTTTGGGTCAAGTTGTAGTTTCTCAATCAATGCTTCGGCAATCACACTTTCCGGAAGTCCGTTAAAATCTAACACCTGACAACGTGAACGAATGGTTTGAATCAAATCTTCTTCGTTTTCGGTAATTAAGATAAAAACAGTTCTATCGGTGGGTTCTTCCAAAATTTTCAGCAATTTATTGGACGCGGCAATGTTCATTTTATCGGCCATCCAAATAATCATCACTTTATAACCCCCTTCGTAGGATTTGAGCGAAAGTGTTTTTACAATTTCCTGTGCATCATCTACACGAATTTCACCTTGTTTATTTTCTACACCTAAAATTTTGAACCAATCAAACAAACCACCATATACATTTTCACTTAAAAAAGTTCGCCAATCTTGAATAAAATCAATACTTTTTGGTTTCGATTTAACGTCATCTGTGGTCACAGTTGGGTAAATAAAATGTAAATCCGGATGAGCAAAATGTTGAAATTTGAGGTTACAAGCTTCGTTTCCGCCTGAATTTTCATTTCCTGTATTGTTGCACAAAAGATATTGAGCATAAGCGATTGCCATAGCCAATGTTCCTGAACCTTCCGGACCAACAAAAAGCTGTGCATGCGGAATCCTACCCAACTGAACACTTCGGGTTAAATGATTTTTTATATGGTCTTGGCCTAATATTTGAGTAAATTGCATAAAGCAAATATAAATGATTTTTTTTGCCAATAAACGAGTTTGTTTTTTTGATGTTGAATTTCAAATTTTAACAAAATCGAGTTAAATTAGTATGATTGTATGAAAAAAGAAACCATTTTTGGCACTTTAATCGGTAAAATATGCGTTTTATCGTTGGTCTTTAGTACCTTTGAACCCAAATTAATAGTCCCAAATCTAAAATTGCTCCTTGCAATATGAGTAAATTTATGAACAAAATAAGATATAAAAATTTATTTTTTTTACTGTTTTTTATATCTGTCAATTTATGCCATGCTCAAATGGCCGTCCCTTTTAAAGAGCGATACAAAGCGAATATAAAAGGTGATATGACTATTATTGCCAATTCTATTCTGAATCGAATTGATAAAAAAAATTCCCCCAACGATCCGTACAATGACCAAAGTATTGATGCTATCACTAACGATGAAATCGATATGGAATACATTGATATTGATACCGATAAACAAACTTTTTCCTCCAGTAGTGCCGCTTTATTCCAAAAAAATGAAGCCTCAAAAAAAATTGTTTATGCCGGATTATATTGGTCAGCCACATACAAATATGAAAGCGGTTATAAAAAAGGACAGGATAAATTCGTTGCTTTTGATAACACCAGAGAGCCTTTTGAAGAAATTGTAGTGAAATTTCCCGATCAAAAAGAATATGCTACGATTAAAGGCGAAATTATTTTTGATGGTTTAAAACACAAAGAATTTAAAGATGCCGCACCGTATGCTGTTTATGCCGACATTACGGAGCAAGTAAAGGCTCTAAAAAATCCATTTGGGTTTTATACGGTGGGAAATGTTCGTGCAACACAAGGAACGCTCATTGGCGGTTCTGCTGCGGGTTGGACAATGATTTTTGTATATGAAGACGCATCAATGAGTGAAAAATTCATTGTTTCTCACGACGGTTTTGCCGGAGCATCAAGCGAAAGTGTCAATGTGGTTTTCAAAGGTTTCAAAACCCAACCACAAGGAAATGTTCAAGTAAAATTAGCCGGTGCAGCCTTAGAAGGTGATTTTAAAGTGGACGGCGATTTATTTATGTTTGGCTCATCCAAAAACAAAGATTTTACCAATGTTAAAACCGTCACTCGACGTTACAGTAATTTTTTTGACAGTTCCATTACCATCGAAGATGAACATTTTAAATACCGAATTCCTGATGGAAAAAATACCTTGGGTTACGACTCGTTTTTAACCACTTTATCAAATTATAACAACCGTTTTATTGGTAATAATATGGATGAAGCAACCGTTCGTTTCAAATCGTCCGGAGATGTTTTTTACCTTTTTTTCAGTGCAATGGCTATTGAAACAAAACCAGCAGTTGAGGTACAAGCTGATACTACGAAATTGGTTTATGAAGACAACAAGTTCAAAGTAGTTGATAAAACAACAAATGAAGAAATTGTTCAAAATCAAACGGCAAATGATTCTCTTTCTGCTTCATTAGCTCAAAAAGCAATAGATGGTTTAGCTCAAGATTCCAAGGAAAATACAAAATCAATTGTTGCCGAAGTTGAAAAAATACCTGAAGTCAAAGAAACAAAACAAGAACCGAAACCGGCTGTAACGTCTAAACCTGAAGCTAAAAAAGAACCTTCAACACCAATTGCCAAAAAAGAAACAGTTACCAAAAAAGAAGAACCAAAAACTGCTGTAAAACCGGATGTTGTCAAAGTTACTAAAACAGATGAAGTTAAGCCAAAAATAAATCCTGTAGTTGTTGCTCCTGAAGCAGTTAAAACAGAAACACCTAAAGAGGGAAAACAGCCGGAAATAGAGGTTTTAAATGATATTGACTCTCCAAAAGGTTATTATTTGGTGGTAAATGTGTTTAACGAAAGAGTAAATGCCGCTCGATTTATGAAAAGCCTAAGAGACAAAGGATTAAATCCGAATTATTTTACTAATCCAGCCAATAATTACATGTATGTTTATTTAGGTTATGTCACGACAAGAGAAGAAGCAGACAAACTCATTGAAAATAAATTAAATAATTTATATACCGAAGAAATGTGGATTTTAGTAATCAATATGAACAAATAATCGTAAACATGATTATTATCAATACATTTTAAATTCTAAAATTTTATATTTGTCTTTCCATTAAAAAATTAAAACTATAAAACCATGAAAACGTTGTTCGACTTCAATTTCAAAAATAAAAAAGCATTAGTTCGTGTTGATTTTAATGTTCCGTTAGATGAAGATTTTAATGTAACCGATGTCAATCGAATTGAAGGAGCAAAACCAACCATCGATAAAATTTTAGCAGACGGCGGAAGCGTGATTTTAATGTCGCATTTAGGAAGACCAAAAGGTGTTGAAGAAAAATATTCGCTTAAACACATCGTTTCAAAAACAGAAGAAGTGTTGGGTGTTCAGGTTAAATTTGCTTCTGATTGCATTGGAAGCACTGCCGAAAAAGCCGCTGCCGATTTAAAACCAGGCGAAGTTTTATTATTAGAAAACCTTCGTTTTTATAAAGAAGAAGAAGCGGGCGATGTAGATTTTTCTAAAAAATTAGCTTCACTTGGTGATATTTATGTTAATGATGCTTTTGGAACAGCTCACCGAGCACACGCTTCCACAACTATCATTGCTCAATTTTTTCCAAATGATAAATGTTTCGGAACCTTATTAGCCAAAGAAATTGAAAGCTTAAACAAAGTTTTAAAAGATAGCGAAAAACCGGTAACAGCCATTTTAGGTGGATCTAAAGTATCATCTAAAATCACGGTTATCGAGAATATTTTAGACAAAGTAGATCACATGATTATTGGTGGCGGAATGACGTTTACGTTCGTGAAAGCCTTGGGCGGAAAAGTAGGCGATTCAATATGCGAAGATGATAAAATGCAAATGGCTTTGGATATTTTGCATTTAGCGAAAGAAAAAAACGTACACATTCATATTCCGGTTGATGTAGTAGCTGCCGATGCTTTCTCAAACGATGCCAATACCAAAATTGTTGATGTTCGCGAAATTCCGGACGGATGGCAAGGTTTGGATGCCGGACCAAAATCATTGGAAAATTTCAAAGAAGTAATCATGAATTCCAAAACAATTTTATGGAACGGACCACTTGGTGTTTTTGAAATGGAATCATTTGCAAAAGGAACTATCACACTAGGAAATTATATTGCCGAAGCAACTGCAAACGGTGCTTTTTCACTTGTTGGTGGTGGAGATTCTGTAGCTGCCGTAAAACAATTCGGATTAGAGCCAAAAATGAGCTATGTTTCCACCGGTGGTGGAGCAATGTTAGAAATGCTGGAAGGACGAACATTGCCGGGTATTGCTGCCATTTTAAGTTAAAAAAAGTTTTTTAACAATAAATAAACAACTTATAACGTTTAACTTAATTATGTTTGCAAGTACGCTTAACCTATTGACAAATAAAACATTAACCACGAAAGAATGAATTTACGAAATACCACACTCCTCGTTGTTCTATTTTCTGCGACTACTTTTTATGCCCAAGAATCAACACTTGCGGATGTAAATGTGTCTGTAGAACCAAAATTATCCTATTTAGATTCTATTAAATCAACCTTTCAAAAACATGACATTGCTGCTTGTGTAGAGGAACGTTGGATGACCGAATTAAGCAATCAGGATTTGTACAGCGAAATGATTGCTGACATCGAAAACACAAATATTGATCAAAAAGTTGATTATGATTTATCAACCGAATTGCTGAAAGAAAGATTAAAAGCTTTAGACACAAAATCGGCTTTTCACATCGAATACAATCCCGGTTTAGAAAATATCATTAAACATTATCTTAAAAACAGAAAGCGATCATACGAACGTTTGATGGCTTTATCACAATATTATTTCCCAATTTTTGAAGAAGCGTTGGCAAAATACAACGTTCCGTTAGAAATTAAATATTTGGCCGTGGTTGAATCTGCTCTAAATCCAAGAGCGGTTTCCAAAGCCGGAGCAACCGGATTATGGCAATTTATGTACGGAACCGGAAAACAATACAATCTTGATATTAACACATTTACCGATGAGCGAAGTGATTTGCTAAAAGCCACCGACGCCGCTTGTCAATACATGGTGAATATGTATAAAATATTTGGCGATTGGGATTTGGTTTTAGCTTCTTACAATGCTGGGCCAGGAAACGTAACCAAAGCAATTCGTCGTTCGGGCGGAAAGCAAAATTATTGGAATATCAGACCTTTTTTACCAAAAGAAACACAAGGTTATGTGCCGGCTTTTATTGCCACCATGTATGTGTTTGAATACCACAAAGAACACGGCATCACACCACAAAAACCGATTGTAAATCATTTTGCGACTGATACCATTATGGTTAAAAACAAAATGTCTTTCAAACAAATTTCAGAATTGTTAGATATTTCGGTGGAACAATTACAGTTTTTAAACCCTTCGTATAAGAGAGATTTTATTCCGTACCAAACAGATAAAAAACATTTTGTTCGTTTACCGTTGGATAAAGTAGCGGTGTTTACTTCGAATGAAAATCAAATTTATGCGTATTGCGATTATGATTTTAATAAACGTGAAAAACCATTTACTTCGCAGGAAATGTTAGCCTCTTCGGATGCTTCTATTGTATCTAAAACCAAATACCACAAAGTAAAAAGAGGAGAATCGTTAGGATTGATTGCTCAGCGTAATGGCGTTACGGTTACTGAATTAAAACGTTGGAATGGTTTAAAATCCAATAACATTGTTCCCGGTAAAAGTTTAAAGATAGTTACAGAAGAAAGAGTGGCAGTTGCTCCTAAAAAAGCAGTTGAAACTCCGGTTTCCAAAGCGGTGGTTTCCAACGATACAATCAAAGTAAAAGCAAAATCAATTGAAACAGCTAAATTTCACGTGGTTGAAAAAGGAGAAAGTTTATTCAGTATTGCTCAAAAATATGATGTAACAAGTGAAGAATTAAAAGCATGGAATAATTTGGAAGAAGAAACAATTCAGTCCGGTTCAAAATTAGTTGTGACTGCTTTAGTGAAACAAAAAACAGAAAATCACATCGTTCAAAGTGGTGAAAATTTGAGTTCATTATCAAAAAAATATGGTGTAACGATTGATGAATTGAAAGAATGGAACGAATTAGAAGATAACAATATTAAATTAGGTTCAACTTTAAAAATTATGCTTCCTGCCGATGAAGAAGTGGTTGTGGCAGAAGTAAAAGCAAAAAAGCCTGAGAAACAGTCACCTTACAAATCTGAAAAAGTATATATTGTGCAAAAAGGCGATTCATTATTCAGCATTTCTCAAAAAATTAAAGGTGTAACGGTGTCAGATTTAAAAAAATGGAACGGTATTAGTGGTAAAAATATTAAACCGGGAATGAAACTTAAAATCAGCGGATAAAAAGGTTCATTTCACCAGAAAACACCATCATGAAAAAAGTTGTTATTTTACTGTTTGCTGTCTCTTTCTTTTTTTCTTGTAAAGAGGAAAATAGAGAAGACCTTTTAAAAGAATCTTCCGGAAAAATCAATCATTTGTCGGTTATTATCGAAAACCAACTTTGGAACGGCGAAGTAGGCGACAGCATCAGAACCATTTTTGCCGCTCCGGTGGATGGTTTGCCACAGGAAGAACCTTTGTTTACGATTAAACAGTATGCTCCCAATTTATTTGAAGGTTTCATGACCAACAGCCGAAACATTTTGGTGGTTTTGAAAAAAGAAAATAACGATTTTGAATTGGTAGAAAATGAATTTGCCAAACCGCAGAACGTGGCTCACATTACAGGAAGTTCTGTTGCCGAAATTGTTAGTTTATTAGAAAAACATTCGCCGGAAATTATCAATAAGTTTAAGCAAACTGATATTGCCGAAAATCAACGCAGAATTTCAAAATCGTTGTTGGACGATGCAAAAATCAAAAAGAATTTTAAGGCGAGTTTAAAACTTCCAACGGCTTATAAATATATCATTGAAGAAGATAAATTCTTTTGGATTAGAAAAGAACTTCCTTCCGGAAATGCAAGTATTTTGATTTATGAAGTTCCGTTAAACAGAATTCAAAAAGATACTAATACGATTGCCAACATTATTCAAATGCGTGATTCCATTGGTCAAAAACACATTGAAGGCACGCTACCCAATACCTACATGATTACCGAGGCATCTTATTCGCCTTATCTGTTCAACATTATCTTGAATGGTAAAAAAACCTATGAAACCAAAGGAACATGGGAATTGAAAAACGACTACATGGCCGGACCATTCATTAATTATGCCATTCGAGACGAAAAAAACAACCGTTATTTGGTGATTGAAGGTTTTTGTTATAATCCTTCCTTGGCAAAACGTGATATCATGCACGAATTGGAATCCATTCTCAAATCGGTAAAGATTTTATAAGTTTCGTTTTCTAAAAAATGTATCTTCAAATTTCATTAAATTCGCAGGAAGTAAACTTGTGAAACTATTTCAATGAAATTACAATTCAAAATAAAGCGATTTAACGAGCTTTCTCTAGTCGAACTCTACAATGTGCTACAATTGCGTAGCGAAGTGTTTGTAGTGGAGCAAAACTGCGTTTACCAAGACATTGACGGCAAAGACGAGAAAGCACTTCACCTTATAGGAACATTTAACAACAAAATAGTGGCTTATGTCCGCATTTTTAAACCTGGCGATTATTTTGAAGAAGCGTCCATCGGCAGAGTAGTGGTGAAGCAAACTTATCGCGATAAAAAATGGGGCTTCGATTTGATGCAAGAAGCTATTGCAGCAACCAAATCAGAATTAAACGAAACCAACATTACCATTTCCGCTCAATTATACCTTCAAAAATTCTATGAAAATTTAGGGTTTGTGCAAACGAGTGAGGTTTATTTGGAGGATGATATTGAGCATATTCAGATGAAACGAAAAGGCTTATCAACCCCAAAAATAAATTTTTAAATACATAGTAATATAGAATAATTCTTGGATTAACATATAGTTTTTCGATTTAATCTTTTCAAATTGTTGCGTAAGGTGAGGTTATTTCGTTCGATTTGATTAGTTCCAAACCTTTTGACACAATGAATAGTTTTTTCTATAATCGATTTATAATGTCTTAAACCATCAGTGTAAATTCGTTTGGCTTTGGAAAGTAGTAGCGTATTGATTACCGTGCCAAGTGTTCGTAATGTTCTTTTGCCAATTGCAAAACTGACAACTTTTTTTGTTTTTCTTTGCAAAGCATATACTATCCAAATTTGTCGAGACTTACTACTAATAAAACTTCGCATTTCATCTACTTCATAAATTTGACCTGATGAGATTGGAGGTGCTTTGATCGATTTTGCAATTGAAATGATTCGCTTTAAAACGGTTGTGGTTGAAATAAGTAGAATTCTGGCTGTGCTTCTAATACCGACACCTTCTTTAATTAGCTGTATAATTGAAGAATTTATGTTTTTACAACATGCTTTGTTAGTATAATAATCAATACTTCTTGTCTTGCAACTTTTACAATAATATTGTTGCTTTCTATTCTTTGTA
This sequence comes from Flavobacterium azooxidireducens, assembly GCF_023195775.1. NCBI lineage: Bacteria > Pseudomonadati > Bacteroidota > Flavobacteriia > Flavobacteriales > Flavobacteriaceae > Flavobacterium > Flavobacterium azooxidireducens. The sequence goes on along the minus strand of NZ_CP096205.1, from coordinate 1,443,487 downwards.
AAACCATTTTTAATAATCTTTTTTGATCTACAATTAGGACAATTTCCAGTATCACTAACTTTATAACACGTGGTGTCACTTTTCTTCATTACATTCGTTTTAAGCCATTTTCAAATGTAAAAAAGACGAACAGTATCGTTCGTCTTTTGGTTTTAAATTTTATTTAAATATTGATTTACAAATGGTTAAATTGTAATTTTTGGTTCATCACTAACTATGGAACATTACCGTCTTAAAAAAACCAATCAAACAACCATTTCAAAATTCTTGTAAAAAAATTTTCTTTTTTTTCCATAAAATATAATTATTAGCTTTTTTTATAAACTTTTCTAAAATATGAATAAAAAAAATAGATTGTTGTAATAAAAGAAATTATAAATATAAAAAGATTATTATTTTTAACAAATGCTGTAATGTTTTCTTGATTTTGATATGTTATAAACAAAAGTGAGTTGATTAATATATGTGAAAAAACAGAAAAAATTATTTTCTTATTTTTCAAATAAATCAAAAAGAAACAACACCCGAATATAAAAGCATTTAACAAGGGTGTATCGCTAAAAATATGTGAGATACTAAAAACAAAACCATTCAATAATATTAACCCAATAAATTTAGTACTCTTATAAGTACTGAAATATAATTTTCTAAAAAAAAGCTCTTCAAAGACTGGATATAAAATAACGACAGTAATTATATTTAAAATTGAGAAGTCTAATGCAACCCTTTCATAAGATTCATAATTAAAAAAAACACCAATAGAATACAAGAATATATAAACTGATAAACTAAAAAATATGCTTAAAAAAAAGTCTAACAAAAATTGTTTATCAAGATTAATTTTCTCTTCATTAAAAATATCTTTTTTAAACTCAATAAAAAATACTAACAATAAAAATAATAAAGGGTACAATAATTTATTTTCATAGTCAACAGAAAAACTTACTGAAATTAGATAAAAGATTATGTAAATAAAAAATTTATATTTTGTTAAAGTTTTCGCCATACATTATAATAATTACTTGTGTTATTAATCATCGGAAGAGGTGTTTGTTTTTGTGGTGCAAACATATAGTTTAACAAAGAAGTTTTCGCAATATTGAAGCCATTATCGATTTGACTTTGTCTTAACTCTTGGCCTTTATCGTATTTAGCAGGATCATTATTAGCTAATTTACCTCCTGATAGAAGAGTTCCAGGAATTCCTGTTGCTTTCTTAAGCCCTTGTTTAAGAATGAATCCTATTCCTTTACCAACATTATCTGTTTCAGTTTCGGGTCTTGGAATTACAAAACCAAAGCGGGGAGAATTTAATAAATTTTCAAATTCAACATAAAATTCATAATCTCCAGTTTGAACTAAAATTAATTCATGTTTTGAAACCCAATCTTTCAATTCTTTATCGTTACCTGTACTACCAAATTGATTTTTCACATAATCAACATCTATCCTTGACTTTTTTTTCGGATCTCCATTATCATTACCTCCACCATTACCATCATCTTCATAACCAGCATTATCGATATCCGTTCCATAACTAAGCCTACCTGTTTTCCAATTATAGTTTAGTCCTTTTGCTGCTCCTGCCTGCATTCCATCTGGGTCAATGAAATAAATTGGATTATTATACGCATAGTTATAAGGTGTCCAACGTCTTGAGTTTTCTGCCAACGGGTCAATATTCATCCATCTTCCAATTGCAGGGTCATAATTTCGGGCATGATAATCATACATGTTAAGCCCCAACTCGTCTTGCCACTCCTTCCCATTGTACTTATACTTATTCGCCAAAGCAGAACTATCCTCATTATATCGCTTGTGTTTCATTCCAAACGGATAATAATGATTTTCTTCTAAAATCTCATTAGATTCAATAGTGCCGTTTTGGTTTAAATCACAATACTTTAAGCGAATGTTGCCTAAATGATCCGTATAGTTGAAAACGTGTTTATATGTACTGGTTCCTTCTTTAATTACATATCCTTCAGCATGTGGAAAAAATTTAAGAACGTTGTTTTCGTATTGATAACCTCCTGCCATGTATTTGGTGGTGGTTACTGTACTTCCTTCGGTTACAATTTTTTCTGTTTTCTGACCTAAGGCATTGTAAACATACTCAATTTGGCCTAAACCTGCAAAAATAATTTAATGAAAAATAGTACGATTTTAACTCATCACTAATTCTGAAACACGTGGTGTAACTTTTCTTCATTACATTCGTTTTAAGCGGTTTTCAAATGTAAAAAAGGCAAACTATTACGCTTGCCTTTTGGTTTTAAATTTTATTTAAATATTGATTTGCAACTGTTTAAATTGTAGATCTTGGTTCATCACTAATTATGGAACATTACCAATTATTGGATTTTTTACACTGGATCAAACCACTCTCTCTTTTCAGCAACTTTAATTAAGTGATAAAGGGTTATAACAGGCTTTTGGTTATTGACAATTCTTTTAAATCTCAAAAGATTTATAAAATACTTTAAATCCAATTTTGGCAATGGATTAAAGTATTTGTCAATGTCCAGATACCCTTTTTCAACTTTAAATTTCTCAAAAAAAGATTCCATTAAAAAATATGCCTCATCAGCTAAATAATCAGGTTTGTTGATGATTGTGTTAATATTATCACTTTCAGAAATTATTCGTTTTTCCTTAAAAAAAGTGATTACTTCTTTTTCTACTTCACTCATTATATTATTTAGATTATATATTTAGTTAGAAACAGAATCAAAAAGACCATACCCCCCTCCAGCTGTTTGAAAACCTCCAAAAATAGGAGAATTTCTACCTAAGAAAGTCCCCCAATCTTTAGCTGGGCCGTATAAAGTCGGCAGCCTTGATACAGGTAAATTTTTAAATCCTAATAATTTTGTAAAATATGCAGATGATACTAAGGTTTCTTTAGAAGCTCCAAACCCTACCTTAAATCCAACTGAGGACTTTAAAATTTTGGTAGTTCCCATTTTAATTAAAGTTATTCCTGAGCCAATATTAAAAACATCCAATACCAGATCTGTTAATCCCATACCAACACCTTGAGGACCAATCATTGAAATAGAATATCCGTTTTCTCTAAGAAATGAACCTAATAAGCCTCTTTCTGTTGCCATAACCTCTTCTTCGTCAACAAATATTCTGTCATGGCCGTCTCCGGTTCTTTCTACTTCCACAGTTTTATTTTTAGTATTTATTCTTACATTATCATCTCTTTCTACTTCATAATCATTCTCTTCACCGTTTCCATCAATTTCATGACCAGCATTATCAATATCCGTTCCATAACTAAGCCTACCTGTTTTCCAATTATAGTTTAGTCCTTTTGCTGCTCCTGCCTGCATTCCATCAGGGTCAATGAAATAAATTGAATTATTATACGCATAGTTATAAGGTGTCCAACGTCTTGAGTTTTCTGCCAACGGGTCAATATTCATCCATCTACCTAAAGCAGGGTCATAATTTCGTGCATGATAGTCGTAGAAGTTAAGCCCCAGCTCGTCTTGCCATTCCTTCCCATTGTACTTATACTTATTCGCCAAAGCAGAACTATCCTCATTATACCGCTCGTGTTTCATCCCAAACGGATAATAATGATTTTCTTCTAAAATCTCATTAGATTCAATAGTGCCGTTTTGGTTTAAATCACAATACTTTAAGCGAATGTTGCCTAAATGATCCGTATAGTTGAAAACGTGTTTATATGTACTGGTTCCTTCTTTAATTACATATCCTTCAGCATGTGGAAAAAATTTAAGAACGTTGTTTTCGTATTGATATCCTCCTGCCATGTATTTGGTGATGGTTTCCGTACTTCCTTGGGTGACAATTTTTTCTGTTTTTATACCTAAGGCATTGTAAACATACTCAATTTGTCCTGAATTTGCAAATGTAATTTTAGTAGGTAGATTTAAATGATTATATACTATCTCAGTAATTCCTTTGTTATGATCTTTAGTCATATTACCAAAATCATCATACTCATATTCAATAGCTAAATTTGCTCCATCAACAAATCCTCCGTTGTTTGTTGGGGTAGAATCGTCGGTTAGTTTGATTAATTGATTTGTGTTTTCTCGGTATTCATAAGTTAAATCGTCTATCTCTATGGTGTCTAATTCATCTTCTAAACTACTGTTTCTTTGCAAACCCTTGATGTTTCCGTTTTTGTCATACTCGGTTATTTTTTCATTATACGCATGGACGAGAAAATCATTTTTGTGATAAACGGCTTCGTTAAACGGTTTAAGTTGTCGTATTTATAGCTGTATCTTCTCCATCACTAACTTTGAAACACGTAGTGTCATTTTTCTTCATTACATTCGTTTTAAGCGATCTTCAAATGTAAAAAAGACGAACGATACTGTTCGTCTTTCTGTTTTAATTTTTGATTATGAATTGATTTATAAATGGTTAAGTAGTGATTTTTGTTTCATCACTAACTTTGAAACATTACCCATTACCACATCACATTATTGGGATTTCAATAATTTTTGTAGTGTCCTGTATATTTAAATAATCTATTGCTTTTGGTATTTTTGAATTACCAAAAATTGTTTTAATATCGTCTTTTGATTCTTCACAGTTTCCTTCATAAGCCTTTAATAGATAATAAACAGCCATCTTATCAAGTTCTTTACTTTCCATGTATCTTGTGTGTATATACATATAGTAATATGCTTTAGGATAATTATATTTCTGAGCCATAATAGTTGAGAAGTAAAACTCCTCTTTTGTGTTTACGCTTGAAACACATATGTTGTATAATTCTTCAAAATCTTCAGGCTTTCCATTATTAACTACTATTTTTCTTAGGCTGTCCATATATGTAGAATTATTGTATAATTTTGATTCAATATTTTCTGCTAAACTTTCTTCAATTATTTCTTTTTTCTTGCTACAGCAAGTAAAAAGTAGAAAGAGTGTTGTAATTATAATTATTCTAATCATGATTATTTTTTTTGTTGTTCAATTGCATTAAGTGGTTTAGTTTTCAAGTATTCTTGAAATGGAATACTTTTTAATCGTTTGCCATTATTGTAATAAATGACATTACCATTATTATTAACTCCAAAAACACCATAAGTTACGCTTCCATCCGAATATGTTCTTTTTCCCATGGTAGCTTTGTCAGAAAAGCCGGCAACTGTAACATTTTTATAAACAGCAGAAAATCTAGCCGCTATTGAGTTTTTACTGTCTCCCGATGAGCAAGCAAACAGATACAATGTAATTTGTTCTCTCTCACTTTCAGGCTTACTCATAACTTTATTCCACTCAGGGCTAATCTCCATCAAGAGCTTATTGAGTTCTTTAACGTCGTAAATTAACTTTTTATTTCTCCATCCTTCTCTTCTGTCTGAAATTGCTCCATCATACGTACCATGTGCATAAACTGTAAAAATACCATCACCAATTTCATAGTCTCTAGACTCAACAACATCGTTATGAAGATTTGCATAAACCTGCTCAATTTTGTCACTATTCATCTCTGACCCAACTTTATCTTTTGAGCCTTTACGTTTCTGAAACAAATTTATAGGAGGCTCTTCATTCAAGCTAGCTAAAGCACTTTCAACATTTGAACTTTCTCCTGAACTTTTATCAATATATCTTTTCTCATTCCAATCATAGTATATACTTGCTGTCTGAGAAGCTTCAGCCTGCATTCCATCAGGGTCAATGAAATAAATTGGATTATTATACGCATAGTTATAAGGTGTCCAACGTCTTGAGTTTTCTGCCAACGGGTCAATATTCATCCATCTTCCTATTGCAGGGTCATAATTTCGGGCATGATAATCATAGAAGTTAAGCCCCAGCTCGTCTTGCCACTCCTTCCCATTGTACTTATACTTATTCGCCAAAACAGAACTATCCTCATTATATCGCTCGTGTTTCATTCCAAACGGATAATAATGATTTTCTTCCAATATTTCATTGGATTCAATAGTACCGTTTAAGTTTAAATCACAGTATTTTAAACGAATATTGCCAAGATGATCTGTGTAATTGAAAACGTGTTTATAAGTGCTTGTTCCTTCTTTAATTACATATCCTTCAGCATGTGGAAAAAATTTAAGAACGTTGTTTTCGTATTGATAACCTCCTGCCATGTATTTGGTGGTGGTTACTGTACTTCCTTCGGTTACAATTTTTTCTGTTTTCTGACCTAAGGCATTGTAAACATACTCAATTTGGCCTAAACCTGCAAAAATAATTTAATGAAAAATAGTACGATTTTAACTCATCACTAATTCTGAAACACGTGGTGTAACTTTTCTTCATTACATTCGTTTTAAGCGGTTTTCAAATGTAAAAAAGGCAAACTATTACGCTTGCCTTTTGGTTTTAAATTTTATTTAAATATTGATTTACAAATGGTTAAATTGCGAGTTTTTGTTCATCACTAACTTTGGAACATTACCACATTACCCTATTCGGTTTTATTTTTTGACTCAAAAGTAAACAAATCGAAATCTGTTGTTTTATAAGGAGTATTAATAAATATTGAATTCTCTTTTTCAATTTTCATAAAGTTTGAATTAAAACCTTCAACAAAAATAAAATTAGGAGAACCAAAATGAATGGGTTTAGAAATTATAGATCCATTATCAAAAAAAAACAAGAAGTAGGTATGATCTGGATACTCTTCATATTCATAATTGGGCAAGATTTTACCTGTTTTAAAAAAAATATTAATTCTATTTATCAAATTTACTTTATCAATAACAATTATATAATCCCAAGGTTTGCAATTAAAGACCTTCTTAAAATCGAATTCTGCACCTACGGACAAGCTTTCAATAGGTATATATTGTTCATTTAAGCAAGAGTCCTTTAAATTATTTCCATTACTAAATTTGAATACAAGTACTATTACTATAATTAACAAAAGAAATCCTAAAAAAAAATTTATTTTACTCCCTAGGACCATATCTGAGTGCCCATTGTTTTGCTTTTTCATAATTTTCTCTTTTTTTAGTGATATTTGGAATTGTATTTTGATTCAATATTATTATTTCATTATTCATTACCGCATTATCAAAGTAATACTGAAAACTTTTTTCAAAATCAAGACTAAGGTTTTTTAAGGCGAAATTAATACCCCATTCATTATTGTGTAAATCCATCCTTCCCCATGGTGAATCCAAATTATTTACTTGTATCCCTTCTGAGTTTCTAAATAATTGATTTTCATGGTGAATACCAAACTGTCTAGCAATTTCTGGACCTAATTCTTTAGTAATTAAATACATCCAGTAGGTATGTCGAAGTGCATCTCCATAACCGCCATTATTTTGAGTTGTACCATTTGAAAAAAGTTCTTTCGCTCCTGCTTTCGCAGCTGCCGCTTTAATTACAATTGCCTCGTTGGGATTATTTTTAAACCATTCTTTATCACTTTTGGACCATGACCCAAAGGACCCACCAATGATACTACTTGGACTTTTGCTTTTTTTTCCCTTTTCCCCTCCAGAATCATTCTCACCACCATTACCATCATCTTCATAACCAGCATTATCGATATCCGTTCCATAACTAAGCCTACCTGTTTTCCAATTATAGTTTAGTCCTTTTGCTGCTCCTGCCTGCATTCCATCTGGGTCAATGAAATAAATTGGATTATTATACGCATAGTTATAAGGTGTCCAACGTCTTGAGTTTTCTGCCAACGGGTCAATATTCATCCATCTTCCAATTGCAGGGTCATAATTTCGGGCATGATAATCATACATGTTAAGCCCCAACTCGTCTTGCCACTCCTTCCCATTATACTTATACTTATTCGCCAAAGCAGAACTATCCTCATTATACCGCTCGTGTTTCATCCCAAACGGATAATAATGATTTTCTTCTAAAATCTCATTAGATTCAATAGTGCCGTTTAAGTTTAAATCACAATACTTTAAGCGAATGTTGCCTAAATGATCCGTATAGTTGAAAACGTGTTTATATGTACTGGTTCCTTCTTTAATTACATATCCTTCAGCATGTGGAAAAAATTTAAGAACGTTGTTTTCGTATTGATAACCTCCTGCCATATATTTGGTGGTGGTTTCCGTACTTCCTTGGGTGACAATTTTTTCTGTTTTTACACCTAAGGCATTGTAAACATAAACAATTTGTCCTGAATTTGCAAATGTAATTTTAGTAGGTAGATTTAAATGATTATATACTATCTCAGTAATTCCTTTGTTATGATCTTTAGTCATATTACCAAAATCATCATACTCATATTCAATAGCTAAATTTGCTCCATCAACAAATCCACCGTTGTTTGTTGGGGTAGAATCGTCGGTTAGTTTGATTAATTGATTTGTGTTTTCTCGGTATTCATAAGTTAAATCGTCTATCTCTATGGTGTCTAATTCATCTTCTAAACTACTGTTTCTTTGCAAACCCTTGATGTTTCCGTTTTTGTCATACTCGGTTATTTTTTCATTATATGCATGTACGAGAACATCGTTTTTATGGAAAAGGGCTTCGTTTAACCGGTTTAAATCGTCATAGTTATAGCTGTAGCTTCTTAAATGATTATCATTAGCTGTTTTCCAGAAGGTTTCGGCAATATTGCCGTTGTAAAGAGGTTTTATGCTTCCGTTTACATCATTTTCTACTGTGTTGTAGTTGATTTTAAAGGCAAATAAATCCATTGGGTCTGTTACTTGTTGAAGATTTGCTCCGTCGTTTATGCTCAACAACCATCCTCGGATATTGTATTTATAATCTATTTTTTGTAGAGGGGTGGCGGCAGATACATCGGTTCCGCCTATTCTTTTAACCATAAGATTACCCAATTCATCATAACTGTTATGTGCTATTAGTTGAGGTGTGCCGTTATTAATTTGTTGAATGTGTTTCACCAATTTGTCTTGATCGGAATAGGTGTAAAAATCCCTTGTTGTTACACCGGGCGACTCACTACTGATACGTTTGTGAAGAGTAACAGTTCGTTCTACTTTTCCGGCAAAGTCATATTTAGTATCAATTTGTGTACAGCCACCATCTCCACGTTCTCCGTTTCGGTTAAAAACCCTAATTGGTCTTGATTTTTGTCATAGAGTGTATAACTGGTTTCGTTTCGATAGGAGCCGGCAGTTCTAAGTAAACGTGTCCATGATCCAGTAACCAGTCCGATCGGTTTTCGGGAATTGTTGTAATATACTTCTTGTTCTTCAACTTCCGCAGGAATGGTTGGTGGGTTTGGGTAGTTGTAATCATCATAATAAGTTACATTCAACACATGATAGCCCGAGGTTGGCCATGCAGTATTGCTGTATCGGTAGGTGACACCCATTATCGTTACATCCGGGGTGTTTTCAGTTTTACTTTCGCTAAACACTGTTTGTCCATTAATTCCTAATTGTAAATTTTTACGTTTTGTATTTGTTATTGAGTCCGAACTTATCCATCCGGCTAAAATGGGTCGGTTAAATTTGTCGTATTTAGTGATTGACCAACCATTATCAGTTCGGTCACTAAATGGTGGTGCAGTGGGTCCAACACCTACCACACGATCGAGTTTGTCGTAAAGGATAAATTCCCATAACTTGCCCGGTATTTTTTTTGCTACTAACCGATTTCGGGAATCATATTTGTATTGGTAACACAAACCGTTAAGAATCGTTTCATCAATGGTTGATGTTGTATCAACTAATGGCGGAATTACATAGGTTAAATTGCCGTAAATATCATATACATAATAGGTGTCGTGTGGATCGTCATTGTTATAAGTTCGCTTTAAAACTACTTGACCTTGTTTGTTTTTAAATTCTTCGGTGGTGTTGTTTAAACCGGAAGCTTGTTTCCAATTCTCATCTTTGGTAATGGTTTTATACAATTGATTTTCTGTATAATGTCCATCTTTAACAAGTGCGATAGTATATAGACCTTCGGTTGCAGACCATTCGGTTACTGCTTTAAAATAAATTACTTCTTCATGTTTATTGGTTTGATAATCGAATTTAATGGTTTTGCCATTGGTTTTTTCCCATGGGTCGCCCGGTGCTGCTTGTTCAAATACTCTGGAAAGTGGGGAGGCTTCCAGTACTTTTTCGCTATACGGATTGCCTGTTGTTTCAAGAAAAGGGTTGCCTGATAGTGAAACGTTAGGGGTGGCATAAAAACTCATTGTATTTGCCTCTCCATTAGGGTCAAAATTTACCAAAGCACTCGAACGCACATAAGGCAGGTATTCTTTGGTTTGTCTCCCAAATTCATCGTAACCAATATGCACAATGATGTCTTTTCCGGTGTTGGATTGTTTATGAGCAACTTGTTGAATGGGTCTGCCGAGTCCGTCGAAGTATTGAATTGTAACGGCTACATCAGCTGGATTATCAACATCAATTTGTTCCTCTGTGGAAGGTTTTTTATACGTTGTGTTTTTGATGTAATTTTGTTCCTGTGCAAATAACAAAACAGGAAGGACTAAAAATAATATATATAGTTTTTTCATGGCTTGTCTGTTTAGTTTTGGGTTCTGTAATGGTATTCATTTTCAGAAAGAATGTTTCCCTGATGGTCTATGACAAATTTCAAACGACCAAAGCTATCATATTCATAGGTGGTTGTTTGTTCTTTGGGATCAGTTATTGTACTGACACCGACTAACGGTTTGTAAGTGAGGGTTGTAATCATACAATCTGCAAAAGCAGCAAGAGAAACTCTTAAATTATTTAATGCAGTCAAAACAAGGCTTTCATCATAAACCGAAGGAACGTCGGTAGAATTATGGATAGCTTCTATAGCATTTGGAGGAATCTGATTATAACTAATGTTTTCGATTTTAGCTACGGGTAATGCTTGATTATACGCATAGATATAGCAAATTTTTATTCCATTTTCTTGTTGTACTTCTAACGTATTGCCTTTTTCATCCATTTCGTTAAATATAACTTTAACTTCTGTATTCTGTTCACCTTTGGCTGAATGAATAAATTTAGGAGCTACGAAGCTTGTTGTGTTTATTGTCCAGTTATTAAATTCAGTTTCTTGTTCAGATAACTTGTCACCTCCTTTAAAACTTTGAGTTACTAGAGGAACGTCTAGTATGTTTTTATTTTCAAGCTCTAATCGAAACGGTTTTGAATTCATTTCAGGATCCTTAGCGTAAAAGTATTTTGTACTATTTAAAATACCATCGCTGGTAGATTGCGTAATGATTGATGGACTGTAATGATTGTCGTATCTGTAATTATAATCAGTTCTTGTAACCAATTCTTCTCCATTATCATAATATTCGGTGGTTTTGGTTTTCCAAAGATCTACGGTACCACCAGTGAAATGATACGTTTTGTAACCAACTCGTTGCGGATGACCTAGAATAGTATCGTGACCAGTTGTTGTAAAAATTGGTAATCTAAAATTTTTCGAATTTTTCAGATATTGTGCTAATGAAATATCCAAATCCTCACTTATGTGCTTAGTTACCGGAATTGGCATAAATACGGATGGGTTAGAACTTTCCATAGAGTCTATTTCATCCCCATATAAATATTCATTTTCAATTTTCCTTACTAGGTTATATGAACCATTTAAGTTTTTCTTAAAAGTTTTAATACTCAGTTCTTTGCCTCTTAACCATTCATTATCTGTGGGTGGATGATAAGGAAAGTAATAATACAATCCTGTATCTAAAGGTATAGTATATTGATGAACTGTTTTGCCAATAGTATTTTCTCCCTCTCCAAAATACTCGGTAACCCATTCATAGCCTAGTGTATTGCCTTGATAAGTTGAAAATGGTTCACCAGGAACATTACCCATTGGATTAACGACATGTAATCCTTCACTCCATGAACTAGAATTCCGAGAATAAAAACTAGCAAGTCCTAGCAGATAACCACTGGTTATCCCTGTTTCAGGATTTAAGTATTTGTATGTTTTAAAAAACTCTACATTATTTAAATCATCACGATACTCAATTTTCTTAATTCTTTTTCCTGATGTATAAATTAAATTACGTTCAACTTCTTCAATCCAATCTAAATCAACGTTAAAATGTTCTGATGTTGTACTGGTAGGATCATGATTTATATTTTTTGGTTTGACTGATAATACATAATCTCCGGGAGGAACGAGTGTGTTTACGTATTGACTATTAGGGGTAACAGGTAGGGGCACTACAAAAGAATCATCACTTAGTCTGCGAATTGTTACAATAAAATCACAATTATTGTAGTTTACACTATTACAATTTTCATCCCCAGTCATATATGTCCTGTATTTAAGCTGGCCCACTAGTCCTTCAGATATCGAAAATGCTTTTCTATAAATATTTTCAGATGGCGAATAAACTAATTGACCTCTGATACTGTCATAATCGGCGTGACTTAACGGTGTTAACAACATGTGTTTTTCTGCTATTGGGTTAGTACCGTCATAAACAATAGTATTAGGAAAAGTATTTAAAACTTTATTATGTTCGTAATGAAAATGAATGCTACCTCCCTCGGGCTTGATAATTTTCTTTAGCAAACCTGCTTCTGATTTTAACGTGTCAACTGCTCTACTTGAATTTGAATGACCTAAATAATCTTTTAAAAATTGACCATTGGTTCTACCATTAAAATATCCCCAATAATCAATTGAATTAGAATGTCTGCTAGGTAATAATTGTTCGTCATATTCAAATTGATAAGGCAAAACCATACTATTTTCATCATTTTGTATTTCTAACGATTTTAAGAAAAGTCTTTTTTTAGCTCGTTCATCCATCCCATTAAGATAAAAATTAGTATTTCCATCGTCTTGAGCCAAAGTATAATCATATGTTAATTTGACTTTCTTAACTACTTTATTATACATATCATACATTGTTATCTCTTTTAGAGCATTACTTCCAAATATGTCTTCCCGATCAGTTTCAAAATAATTGAATTCTAACTTTCCTTTTTCAAAATGAATTTCTTTAATTCTCTTTTGATTACTTATTACATTTGAAAAATATGATTTATACTCACTTGGTTCATTTTCATGATCAAATTTGTCATATGATCTTCTATGAAAGAAACTTTGTTCGTTTTCATAAATAAATGATATTTCTTTACCTAGTTGGGTTTTTATTTTAGTCAAATGCCATGTATTTATTACTAATGGATCGGATGATTCAGAATTAGGAGTATAATCGCCAGATTCTTTAGCTACAAAATTTATTGTTGAATAATCTGTGTCTGTCATATTATTTTCACCAAAGTAGAATGTATTACCACTACCATCAATTATTTTAAATCCATCGTTTGATCCAAAGTCTGTCCTAATAATTTTTATATTACTAAATTTTTGCATTAAGATTTCACCATCATTATAATCAAAAATAAATTTACCGTTAACTCCCAAGAAATCAAAAAAATACTGATCTGGTATTAAATCGCATTTTCTGTCATTTTCAGGACTGTGACCTTGAAAATCAAATATATTCCACCTCATATTAACGTTAGAAAACAAGTCATTATAATTATTCATTTGACAATAACTATAGCCATCATAATAACCTCTCATTTGCTTTGAGACCATCCCACCATAATTAAGGCTCCATCCAAGTCCAACTCTGGAAGCTACTTCAGCTACTTTAATTCCTCTTGAATGATAACTAATATTTATAGGTATTTTTACTCCGTCTGATTCAATCTCAAACAAAGGAATATTCATATTGGCTAGACCACTATATAAAGAAACCGGAACTTCAGTAAATTTAAAAACGGATGCTGCTTCAGGTGAAGGAGGAACTATAGTAGGCATACCTTCTTGACCGATAGCAATATTACTGAGTAGTAATGTGTAGCAGATAATATATATTTTTCTCATTTTTTTCGTAGTATTAATTTTTTATTCCTTTAATCACCTTCACCCCATCTTTCTGCACATTTGTTCTAACCTCAATCACATAAATCCCCTCTGGTAATCCACCCAAATCCACGGGAATGGTGCGTTCTTTAGTTATGTCAAAACTTTGCAGTTGTCTGCCCCCTAAATCAAAGACCGAACAAGTTCCTTTTTCATATTCATAGCCAATAATAACATTGGTGTACTGAGCCGTTGGATTAGGAAAGGCTTCAATAGCAACCTTGTCTTCTTTACGTTTATCTTTGTCTTTGAGTTTCACAATCCAAAAGTCATTTTTTCCAATAGAAGATTTCTTATCCCCTGATGCTTTCCCTGTACTAGTACCTGCCATTAAATAACCTCCATCTCTAATCTCTATCGCTTTTTTCAAAACATCTTTTCCTCCGCTTCCAATTGATTTACGCCAAATTTCTTCACCATGCTCATCAATCTTAATGGCTATATAATCATTGATGTCTTCTTTATCTTTTTTCTTTGTGCCATAAACTTCACTACGAGCATGACATCCTAAAAGCATCGAATGATCATCATTTTCTATTAGAGAAGTCAGGTAGTCAGATTTTCCGATGTTATAGGCTTTCTGCCAGAGTATTTCACCTGTTTCATCTATTTTTATCAGCCAGATGTCCATTCCTTTACTATTGGCAGTGTTTTTATTTCCGCTGGTTCCTGAATTGGAACTTCCTCCCAAAATAAAGTTGCCGTCATAAGTTTGATGTATAGCATGTAGTTGATCATCCTCTTCTCCTCCATACACTTTCTGCCATTCTTGTTGACCTTTGTTATCGAGTTTAATAACCCAATAATCACCTAACCCGTAATTTTTTTCTGTTTTATTGCCTGATTCAGGCGAATTAGAATAACCTCCCACAATATATCCACCGTCTTTAGTCTGTTCAATGTTTCGAACAACATCTGCGAATCTTCCTCCAAAACTACTTTGCCATTCGATTTCTCCTTTTGAATCGAGTTTAACGATCCAATAGTCTAAATTTCCAAAACTATTTTGATTTTTTGTAAATTGTTTTTGGACTTGTGATTCATCTTCTAGACTATTTGAGCTTGATGTAGCCCCTAGAATATAACCACCATCTATAGTTTTTTTAATACTATGCAGTTGTTCCTGTCCTTTTCCTCCAATTGTTCTTTGCCATAGTTCGTTTCCTTTGGCGTCTAACTTTATTATCCAAAGATCATCTGCTCCAAAAGACACATCTTTTTTGTCTCCTCCCTTTGGAGAATTGGAAATCCCAGCAAGAATAAATCCACCATCATTTGTTAAAGCAATGCTTTGAAGTAAGTCTGAACCTGTTCCTCCAAAACTTTTTTGCCATTCTAAATCGCATGTTCGTCCATTTTCCAGAGCCAATAATCCAAGTCACCTTGATTGGCATCGGTTTTTTTTCCGGTTTTCCCCGACAAGGAACTGCCTGCTAAAATAAATCCATAATCAGCCGTAGGAACAGCATCAAATAAATAATCGGCGTGTTTGCCGCCAATGGATTTTTCCCAAAGTATATCCTGAGCAAGGCAATTAATTCCAAACAGAAAAAATAGTAGTGGGATAAGGCAAAAGTGTAGTGTGATTTTTTCATACAATGAATTTAATGGTGAATAAATGGCAAATTAAAACTCTTCAAAAAATATTACTTTACGGACTTTCCGTAATTTTTATTTTCTATTTGGAATTTACGGCAAATTATAGAACGTGTTTAGATACATTTTA
The DNA here is from genome assembly GCF_023195775.1 of Flavobacterium azooxidireducens. Taxonomy (NCBI): domain Bacteria; kingdom Pseudomonadati; phylum Bacteroidota; class Flavobacteriia; order Flavobacteriales; family Flavobacteriaceae; genus Flavobacterium; species Flavobacterium azooxidireducens. The sequence goes on along the minus strand of NZ_CP096205.1, from coordinate 1,427,913 downwards.
CAGAAAATCTGTAAAAATTGTTAAAGTTTAAGAAAGTAAATTTACAAAAGGGAGCATACTGCGTATTATGAGAATATTTTCTTTTTGCAAAATTTCTTACTAACTCTCAACACATTACAATTTTAGAATAAAAATAAACACTAAACGATACCCACTTCTAGTGATTTTTTTTGTCTCACTAAAAACAGGGGGCTTTTGATATTAAAAAAGTAGAATAATTTTTGTAATAAAAAGTACTTTTTGTTTGGAAGATGATATTCCACATCTTGAAATGAAGAGGGGATAGTTCAAACTATCAGTTTGTTTAAAAAAAAAAAGTAGGTATGTTGTTCAAATACAACAACACTGATTTTTTTCTTATATTTGTAATAACTAAATTAAATTAGAAATGACACCACTTAATATAACCATTCATCCACAAGATGACGCACAAATAGAAGCTGTAAAAGCATTTATGAAAGCCTTGAAAATTAAGTTTGAGATTTCTAAAGACAAACCATTTTCCCTAACTGGTGAGCAACAAAAGCAATTGGATGACCAAGTTGGTTTAGATAAAAAACACTACACCGATGCAGAAACAGTTTATGGTGATTTAAAAAACAAGTATGGCTTATAAGATCATTGTTTCTCCCATTGCGTTGAAAAATATTGATAGTGCCTTAGAATATTATATCGAACAAGCCAGCAAAAAAGTAGCTCTTGCATTTCTTGATGATTATCAAAAAGTATATAAAGCCCTTCAGAAAAATCCTTTCTATCAATTTCACGACAGTAATTACAGGTACTTACCATTTAAAAAGTTTCCTTTCATCGCTTTTTTTATTGTAGATGAGCCCACAAAAACAGTTTTTCTGAATGCAGTTTTTAATACGCATCAAAACCCTGATAAAATAGAAAAGCTGTGATATCTTTTAGATTTTAAAAACAACCCTACACCTTCGTAATCACCAACTCCACCCGTCTATCCAATTCCGGACTTTTGCCCAACGGTTTTGTGTTTCCGTAGCCTTTAAAAGTCATTCTGGCTTTGGGTACTTTCTTTAAGATGAGGTATTTGTAAACCGCTTCCGCACGGTTGTGCGACAGTTTTCTTTTTTTGGTTCCTTTGTCTATGGCTTCTTTGTGGTTGGGCGGCGTGCAACACACATGACCTTGAATTTCGATGTTGATGTTTTTGTTTTTCAACAACATGCGAGCCATTTTGTCTAATTGATTTTTACTTTTTAGGGTGAGTTTGCTGCTTCCTCTTTCAAAAATCATGTCAGAAAGCATGATGCGGTCGCCCACAATATTTTCTTTGTCAAACATTGCATAGACACCGGGAATTTTTAGATCTTCTTCGGGTTGCGGTTTCATATTTAATACCACGTCCACCCGACGGTTTTTGGAACGGATTTCAGGAAGATTTTCTTCAATATCATCGTCAATCAAAATGCGACCTTTTCCTTCAATTGTCACAATAATTTTGCTTTTGATGCCGCTTTTGGTGATTTCCGCTTTTACTTTATTGGCCCTTTCGGTAGATAATTTTCGGTTATAATCATCTTTTCCAACATCATCACAGTAGCCAAAAATTTCGATGCTTTCTACTCTTGTACTGTCTGTTTTTTGAATAAAATTGAGTAATTCGGTTGCATATTTTGCTTCAACATCCGATTTATTGGTTTGAAAATAGATTGATTGAACAATTTCTTCTTGAGCAAAAAGTCCAAAACTCATCAGTAATAAAATGCCCGAAACCCACTTTTTTATCATTTTATAAGAATTTTATTGTATTCGGAAGCATTTGCCAAAATAGAAGTCGCTTTTTTAACTTCAGAATTATTTTGAATATAATATTGATAAAGTCCTTCTTTGTATTGATAGCGTTTGATTAATTCGTCTAACAACAATTCTTTAATTTCCGATTGATTTTTGTTCAGCTGAATATCTTCACTTTTTCGCAAAGCAGTCATCAAATTTTGGTACTCGGTTTTGATGTTTTCGTCTATTTTTTCAACTTGAGCAGCTTCTAATGTCTTTTTTAATTGCTTTTCTGTTTCTGTGTCAAACGAGAAGTTTTCTTTCTTTAAAAACGCTTTAAAGTCATTAAAATCGGCATCGGAAATGCTTGGAATTTTTGTCCCTAAATTCGGATTTTTATAAAAATAAACCGTAGCAAAATTAAAAACAGCATCATTTCGTTGAAGAGCTTCGGCTATCGAACTCAATTTTGTTTCTTCCAATTCCACATCCGGCTGAATACCTCCGCCATCATACACCGTTCTTCCTTTTTTGGTTTTAAAAGCATTAAAATTTTTGGAATCGGTTTTGATGGCTTTTCCGTTAACGTCTTTTTTGGAATAATCCAACGCCTGAATACATCTGCCGGAAGGTGTGTAATAACGAGAAATCGTCACTTTTACTTGTGTTCCATACGTTAAATCCAACGGACGTTGCACTAAACCTTTTCCAAAACTACGACTTCCCACCACAATGGCACGGTCTAAATCTTGCAAAGCACCCGCCACAATTTCGCTGGCAGAAGCACTTTTTCCATCTACCAAAACCACTACCGGAATATCTAAATCGATGGGTTCACGAGTGGTTTTATAGGATTGATTGTGTTTGTCAATTTTTGATTTGGTGGTTACAATCACTTCGCCTTTTGGCACAAATAGGTTGCAAATATTCACGGCTTCGTTCAGCAATCCACCCGGATTTCCGCGTAAGTCTAAAATGATTCGTTCGGCTCCTTGTGTTTTTAAATCCAACAAAGCAGCTTGGGTTTCAAACGATGCTTTTCGGTTGAATTGCGAAAGCACGATATAACCGGTTTTTTCATCTACTTTTCCATAAAACGGAACGGCTTTCACTTCCACTTCGTCTAACACAATCGTAGCATTTTGTGTTTTTCCTTGACGGATGAACTTCACATCAACTTTAGTGTTTTTGGCACCTCGCATCAAGGCAGAAGCATCTTCTTTGTAGTCTTTTAGATTGACATCGCCAATTTGAAAAATCTCATCGCCGGCTTTCAATCCAGCTTTGTCGGCAGGATAACCTTTATACGGTTCTTTAATGATGATTTTACCGTCTTTTCGAGTAATCATCGCACCAATTCCGGTGTATTCGCCTGTGTTGTTGATTTTAAATTTCACCACATCACCTTCATTAAAATAATTGGTGTACGGATCTAAATCGGCCAACATACTTTTGATTGCTTTGTCCATCATTTCACCCGGATTTGTTTCGTCAACATAGTTCATATTCACGGTTTTAAACAAATTAGTGAAGATTTCAATTTGCTTGGCGATTTCAAAAAAATCTTCTCTGAAACTACTTCCAACAAGTAAAAATCCACTTAAAATTACGGGAATGATATAGCGTTTTTTGAATTTTTTAAACATGAAAAAAGGTATTATATTTTTTGATTGACTTAATAAATAGAAACAAAGTGGCATCTAAATTAAGAATAAAATTGTAATAAACTGTTGATATAACGTTAAACCCGTTCGATAAAGTATCAAATGCAGTTTTGTAACTCAAAAATCAGACCGATTTGATCTCCTTAATAAACTTTTCGAAAAGTTGAATCGTTTTTTGATTCATTTCTTCAAAAGTCATTGCTTCTTTGCTTTGGTAAAAAAACATAATGGCATAGGGTTTATCGATGTTTTCCAATAAGATTTTTTTGTTTAACCGATAACATTCACGCAGCAACCGTTTGTAGTAATTTCGATCGACTGCTTTTTTAAAATATTTCTTTGAAACCGAAACCCCGAACTTAATTTTCTCTTCGTTCTCCAATTCCACCGGAGCAAAAACCAACCGCAACGGATACTTGGAAACCGATTTCCCATCCGAAAACAGTAAATCAATCTGCTTTTGGCTTTTAAGTTTTTCGTGTTTGGGATAGGTGAAGGTCATGCGGCAAAAGTACGAAAAGGTTTTGAGTGTGGAGAATTGGATTGAAAAGTTAAGTTTTGAGCTATTTTGAATTATTTATAACTGGTAATTTAACACTTTTATTATATTTTACTTGTTTCATGTTCCTCAACAGAATAAAATATAACTTTGTGCAAGTGAACCCGAACCGTTTAGAATCAAATTAATATGAAAGTAAAAGCCATTCTTTTTGCATTGCTACTTACAGTTTTGAATTCATGTAAAACCTATACCATTCCGCCGGAAAATTTTAAAAAACAACTTTCGAAAGTTGAAAATCAGCATCAAAAAACAATTTATCAAGCCTATGATCTTGACAATTTGGTGGTATATGATAGTAAGGGAAATGCAACCACGCTGCCCAATTCTCCAACTATAGAAATGCAGGTTACGCAAAAGAACGGTAAAAAAAATGCCTTCTTTTTTGATACAGTTTTTATAGAAAACGACACGTTGAAAGGAGAAAAATCGAGAATTTTAGGGTTGATGAACCACGTTCCGTTTGATCAAATAACCAAAATAGAAGTGCAAGAAGGAGTAAAAACACACTACCAACGAAGTGCTGAATTTAAAGTCCTGAAAATTGATGAAAAAGTAGATAGAATGAAGGAAGATTTAGGAGAGTTTACAGAAAAACCCAATTTTCCTATTGATTCTATTGCTATTAGTTATTCACATTCTGAAAATAGGCACTATGCGGTAGCAAATTTTAAACAAAGCAAAACAGAAATTACCTTTATTTTCTATAAAAATAACAACAACTTAATTCGAATTTTAACCAGAGAAAAAAGTCCGATTGATGAAGAGGTCTCGTATATAAATTCATTTTATGTGGAAAACAATAAAATTTTTTATGAAAAGAACTTTGTCACTACAAATGAAACAAAAGGAAGCATAAAAAAGGATTACGAGTTTTACCGATTCAACAAAGCCTTAGAAGCTCGTGTTTTAAAAGGAGTTTCGTTGGAAATTTATAAGGAATTGGAGAAAATGATCAACTAATTTTTTGCTAAATCATTATTTGCAACCATTTCTCACCTTTTTTCAGGTCGATTAAAAATAAAGTAATACGTCGCAGAACGTATTTTACCACGTCCATAGACGTATTCTACCACGTCCCCAGACGTATTTTATCACGTTCTGTACCGTATTATAATACGTTCCGAACCACTTTTACCACGTTGCCTAACGTATTTTACCACGTCCTTGGACGTATTCTACCACGTCCCCCAACGTATTTTACCACGTCTCCTACCGTATTAAAATACGTCCCCTACCGTATTTTACCACGTTCTGAACTACTTTTACCACGTCCCCTAACGTATTTTAATACGTTCCGAACCCATTTTACCACGTCTACTAACGTATTTTAATACGTCCAACAACCCCTTTTACCACGTTGGTAGACGTATTTTAATACGTTCGGAACCACTTTTAATACGTTACCCAACGTGGTAAAAGTAGTTTAGAACCCCTTTTAATACGTTACCTAACGTGGTAAAACCAGTTTGACAACCTATAAAAAGTAGTTTAAGACGTGATAAAAGTAGTTTGAAACGCCAAAAAAGTAGTTGACCAACGTATAAAAAGTGGTTTTTGGGTAGGGAAATGGGGTTTTGGATGGGTGGATTGGGGGAATTTGGTTTGGAATTGTTAAAGTGTTAATTTTTTTTGTAATTTGGTGGGGAATTAAAAATAATTCAATCAAGGATATAATTATAAATAGCGGTAAATATTTGTAACAAAATATTTGAAAGACTATTCACCATTTGCACACATTTAGTATGAAAAAAACAGTAGGGAAACCCGAAAACTGGCAAGATTTTGAATTACTCTGTAAAAAACTATGGGGTGAAGTATGGGATATTTCCAGCTCTATAAAAAAGAATGGAAGATTAGGTCAAGAACAAGCAGGAGTAGATGTTTATGGAATCCCCAAAAACAAAAATAATTATTGGGGAATACAATGTAAAGGGAAAGATGACTATACAAACGCCAAATTAACGAAAGCAGAAATTGACAAAGAGATTGACAATGCAAAAAATTTTAAACCTAAATTGGAAACTTACATTATTGCAACAACAGCTAATAAAGATGCTAAAATTGAAGAATATGTCAGAATAAAAGATTTTGAGAGTCGAAAAAATGGTATGGAAATACATCTTTTTTGTTGGGAAGATATTGTCGATTTGCTTGAAGAATATAATGATGTATATAATTGGTACTTAAGTGGTATAGGGCAAAAAGATAAATTTGATTTCACAATATCGTTTAATGATTTTCAAAAAGAATTAACACTTAAACCTATCTTCGAAAAAAATATAACTAAATACATTTTAACTAAAAAAAGCCAACATGAATTTATCCTTAGTAAATTAGAAAAAAAATCCTTTACTCCAATTTCGCATTGGGATTTAATAAGAAAAATTCATTTCCCAAGTAAAGTAAATAAATCTTGGTGCGATTTTGAAATCAACCTTGAAAACTCCGGTAAAAAAGTGATTGAAGATTGGAAATTTAAATTAAAATTTATTGATGGTATAAGGCATATTTTCGATGAATTCGAAAGTATTCATTCGACGTCAACCCCTTTAAATTTGAGAAAAGTTTATGTTTCAGATGATAAAAAATCACTAACATATTATCCTCTCAAAAATGAACCATTAATTCAGAAAGATTATAGAATTTTTGATGTTTCTATACTTCCAAAACATGAAATAAATATAATAACAGTTGAATGGGAATTACTTGCTCGTGATTTCAATACAAATGGAAAAATTGAAATTCATGTAATTCCTGAATATATTGAAAAAGTAGAAACTTTTGAAGTAATGTTGGTAGAAGAATTAATTGCAGACAAAGTAATTATTTCTGACCATGTTATTGACACCGTATCATCCTGCTAGTGTGAGTGTCAAGCTCGAACCTACAAACAAAATTTTTAATGAATAAAAGAGCAATTACCTAAATGACCAAAAGAAAAATCATCTTACTCCATATTCTACTGTTTTTAGTATTAACAGCGGTGTTGTTTTTCTATTCTGAGCGTTTATTAAATATTTTTGCCCCGGGTTATCATGATGTTTTTATGTGGTTGAATTTAATTATCTATGGAACAATTGGGATTTTGATTTTAACGATAATTTCGTGTTTTGTTTTTATAAGAAAAAGATGACTGATAAAGAATTACAAGAAATAGAAACCAGATGTGTTTCTGGGACTAAAGGTCCTTGGATTGCTATGATTGAAGGAATAACGCATACTAGCGGTTCTGATTTTATAATGACAGGCGTTGAAAATTCAAACGAATATCAAAATCCTGAAAGAGGAGAAGACCTTTATTTGACAAATGGAATGAAGGAAGATTTGATTTTTATTGCAAACGCAAAACAAGATATACCAAAATTAATAGCAGAAATAAGAAGACTGAAAAGAGTATAATTCCTAAGCTCTCCAAACTCTTCTTTACTAACACGAAGCTCAGCGATGGTCACAGATATTTAAAGTTATGGATACAAGTATTATACTTTTATCGGTTATTTTTACCCTCGTCTTAGTTGCTTTTATATATCAAAATATACAAGACAGAAAGTTGTTGAATACTGTCACGAAATCTCACCGAGGCACACGAACAGAAAGGTTAATGGTTTTATATCTTTTGAAATCTGGGATTCCACACCAAACCATCTTTCATGATTTATATTTAAAAAAACAAAGTGGAAATTATTCTCAGATTGACTTGGTAGTTGCCACAAAAGTTGGGATATTAGTTTTCGAAGTAAAGAAATATAATGGTTGGATTTTCGGATTTGCAAATCAAACCTATTGGACACAAGTATTAGCTTATGGTAAACATAAATATCGCTTTTACAATCCAATCTTTCAAAACAAAAAACATATTCAAGATTTAAAAAAGCAATTACCCCAATTTCAAAATGTTCCTTTCTACTCGATAATTGTTTTTTTTGGAAACTGTAGTTTCAGAAACCTAGATTACGTCCCAGATAGTACATTCTTGGTAAAATCACATAGGGCAATTAAAGTAGTAAAAGAAATCTTAGAACGAAATGAACCAGCCACCTACGTTAACAAAAGAGAAATAGTAAATCTTTTTAATTCAGCGGTGCTAAACGGAGAAAGTCAGGAAATTAAAGCAAAGCACATTCAAAATATAAAACGGAATTTCGGATAATAAACTCGACCTCGCAGCATACAAAAAAAAATCCGAACCTAAGTCCGGATTTCCTTCTAATTTCCTTTCGGATAAATATTATTCTCTTGATTCACATCGGCCATTAAACCACTCGGGTCAATCACCACCGATTTAATTTTTGATTTTTCCTGTGAAAGTGGCAATTCATACGTTGGATATGCCCAATCCCAGCCTTTTACAACCGTTCGTTTTACTTGTGGATACGGGTTTTCTTTTTCCCATCGCATTAACGGGTTTGGGATGTAAAAACTTTCTACGGTACCGTCTTCATAAGCTACCAAAATATCTAGCGGCATTGGCATTCTTCCGATGCGTTCGAGGGTTAGTTTACCGCTGTCATCTATGTTTTTAATGCTATAATCTATTGTGTTGGTCGTTTGTGTCCAATCCACCAAATACCAATCTAAAACTGCTCCCGAAATACGTTCGGCAGTACGTTTAAAATCGTTTGGCGTTGGATGCGTAAACTGATAATCGTGGTAAAACCGTTTTAAGGTTTTAAACATGTTATCCATCCCAATTACATAAGCCAATTGGGTCAAGAAAACTGTTCCTTTGCTGTACGAAGAAATGCCGTATACCATATTTTCATCATACCGATCGGCATGCGTAGATTGCGGTTGCTCACGACCAGTGCTCACCATGTAGAAATAGTTGTTGTAAGCACTTTGAAATGGGTTGTCGTCTTCTTTTTTGTTTTTAGGAGGCATTATTTCGGACATTGCCAAATCGGAAATGAAGGAAGTAAACCCTTCGTCCATCCATTCGTGCTTACTTTCGTTGGTTGCCAACACGTGTTGAAACCAAGTGTGAGCCAATTCGTGAGCAGTAACACCCACCAAACTGCCCAACGAGCGTTTTCCGGTGATGAGGGTACACATCGCATATTCCATACCACCATCGCCACCTTGAATAACTGAATATTGTTTATAGGGGTAAACGCCAATTGTTTTATTGAAGAAGCTTAATAATTCCGCTGTTTTAGGTTGTAAAGTCTTCCAATTTTCAAGGATTTCTTTATCATTTTTATAGAAAAAATGGAGCTCGACACCGTTTTCTCCGATGATTTTATCGTGAATGTAGTCGTCATCCGCACCCCAAGCAAAATCGTGCACCATCGGAGCTACAAAATGCCAGGTTAGGTTTTTGGTTTTTTTAGGATGTTTGACTTCTAGACCTTCGTCTTGGTAGCCGTGACCGATTTCGTTTTTGTTTTGCAAATAGCCCGAAGCACCAATGGTATAATTTTTATCAATCGAAATTTTTACGTCATAATTTCCCCAAACACCGTGAAATTCTCTGCCAATGTAAGGGTCGGCGTGCCATCCTTCAAAATCAAATTCACAGATTTTCGGATACCATTGCGTCATTGAAAGAGCGACTCCTTCCGCACTGTTTCTTCCTGAACGACGCACTTGCTCCGGTACTTGTCCGTCAAAATCCAATGTGAATGTCGATTTTGATTTAGGGAGAATTGGTTTTACTAACGTAACTTCCAAAATGGTTCCCACTACTTTTGTCGCAGCAACTTGTCCGTCTTGTTTAAAATTATTGATTTTTAAATACCCAATTTGATCAGGTTTTAAGGTGGAAATTCTACTTTCTTTGACTTCTTTGTCGCCTACTTTAAAACTTTTCACCATTCGTTTATCGGGATCGGTAATCGTTTTTAGTCGAATATCCATTTCGCTTCCCGGTTGAAACGCATTAAAATACAAATGATAAAACACTTTGCGAAGCGTGTCGGGTGAATTGTTGGTGTATTCTAATTCCTGAGTTCCTTTGTATTGAAAGGTTTTCACATCCATAAAGAAATCCATTTTATAATCGGCTTGTTGTTGCCAATAGCCTGGATTTGGATTGTTTTGAGCGGAAAGAAAATTAGAAAAAACAATAAAAAGAAGCACGGTAGCCTTTCTCATAAAAATAGATTTAGGATTTATTTTGAAACTTTTCCGGTTGATTTAGCCAATCTATCCGCCATCAACAACGCATTATACGCATTCACAATTTTTCCCGAAGTAGATAATTCTGAGAACGGCAATTTGTTTGTTGGATCTCCAGCTACAACTACAGTTTTGTTGATCGCAACGCCGCTTTCTTTCAAAATTTGTTTTACTTGCGGAGCGGTTAACGTTGGATAATACGAACGAATTAAAGCCGCAACTCCCGCTGCGTTTGGCGATGCCATTGAAGTTCCTTGTTGGTGTTCGTATTCGTTGTTTGGAACGGTAGCATAAATTTTTACACCGGGAGCAAAAACATCTACATCGGTTTTCCCGTAGTTTGAAAAATCAGCGACAGTTTTTGAACCATAATCAAAGTTTAAAGCACCAATCTTGATGAAGTTGTCTGCAATTTCAGTATCGCCAACTCGATCATTTGGAAAACTTTCTACGATGTTTAAATCATCACCATCATTTCCGGCAGCGTGAACGAATAAAACATCTTTGCTTGCCGCATATTTAATGGCATCATAAACCCATTCTTTTTGAGGAGAAAATCCTTTTCCAAAACTTCCGTTGATAATTTTCGCACCGTTATCAGCCGCATAGCGAATGGCAAGAGCGATATCTTTGTCGTATTCATCTCCATTAGGAACGGCACGAATCGCCATAATTTCTACGTTAGTTGCCACACCATCACCACCTAAATTATTTCCTCGAACTTGAGCAATAATTCCCGCAACGTGCGTTCCGTGTAACGCGTGTTTTTTATCTGGACCCCAAACTTGGTTGTTTCCATAGAATTTGGTTGAAAAATCTTCGTAGTTATCACCTAAAATTTTTCGACCATCGTATTCTGTGTTCAAATTGTAGTTCAATTGATCATAAACGTGCTCTTCATATTCTTTTACGCCTTTCATAAATTCTTCGCGGGAAGAATTAGCTAAAAATTGCATCATCGCCATTTTGTAATTTCCCAATGTTGGATTGGTGGTTAAGATCGATTTTACATCTTGTAAGGTGTAATCTTCTTTTTTTAAATGTTCTAAAATTCCTTTATCAGCAGCAACAATAAAATCGATTTGTTGTTTGTTCATCAATGCTTCCTGCTTTTTTTCTTCCAATTTTTTCGAAGCATTTTTATAGGTTTCAGAACCATCATCGCCTTTTCGTACGATGCGAGTCATTTCTAGTGTTTCATTCACCACATCGCCTAAAAAGTTCCAACCGTGAATATCATCGATATAACCGTTATTGTCATCGTCAATTCCGTTACCGGGAATTTCTTTAGCGTTTGTCCAAACACGACCTTTTAAATCTTCGTGTTCAATATCGGTTCCGCTATCAATTACGGCAACAATTACTTTTTGACCTTTTTTGTTTTTTAACAATTCTTCATACGCACGATCGACACTCATACCGGGAATCGTGTCTTTAATTAAATCTAAATGACTCCAACGTAACAATTCGGCATCAGAAATTTTACTGTTTTTTAATGGAACCGTTTCAGAAGATAATGGTTTTAAATTAGTGAAGGATGATTTTGAAGCTCCACATCCGGTTAAAATTAGAGCAGATAAAAGAGTAAATGCTGTTGAACGTATCAATTTCATAGTTAATGATTTGTAAATTTAATGTAAAAGGCAAATTTCATAAAAAGAAGTTCTAAAACCACATATTTTTGATTTTTTTTATGATTATTATCTAATTGTTGAACCGATAGAATTTCGATACAAAGATTCCGTCAGTTGAAAAGGTTGCTGTCATTCTACTTTAAGCAGAATAAATGGATGTTATAACCGACAAGCTTAACATCACTAAATAGGTGATAATTCGTAACATAACTGATTCGTTTTTTTGATTGATGATTGAAACTATTTACAATTTTGACTGATTTTTTTCAAAACCCGATCCACAATTTCTAATTCAGCTTGATTAATTCCGGTTAGTGCGATTTGACGGTTTTCTAGAACTACTTGATATACTTTTTCGATGGTTTTTGAACCCAATTTTGTGATTTTTAGGACAGATTTTCTTCTGTCGTTTTGATCTGTTTTACGTTCTAAATAATCTGATTTTACTAATAATTCGATGATTCGAGTAACGGAAGCATTGTCTTTAAAAACCCTATCAGCCAATTCATTTTGGGCAATATCAGGGTTTTCATTGATTGTTTTTAGTACAAGCCATTGGTCTATCGTTATTTTTAATCCGTTGTCTTTTAATCGTTTTTGTGCAAACATTCGATAGGTTCGAATACTTTGATCCATAGAATAAAAAATAACACTACTGATTTTTTCCATATTATAATTTTAATCAAAATTAAAAATGATTTATCAATAATTGATATATCAAATAAACATTTAGTACAAGTTTAACAATTTGTAATGATTGAATTTTAAAGGTTTAGGATGTCCTTACACGAAAAAACCTCTTTCAAACGAACGCCTTTTTCAGTTTTTTCAACAGTGATAATTTCGTTGTGAGCATCGTGTTCTAAAAACAAATAGTAGTTGTTTTCGGCAGCGGTTGTTAAAAATTTTGCTTTTTCATCCAACGTTAAAAGCGGTCTGGTGTCATAACCCATCACATACGGAATTGGAATATGACCAGCCGTAGCCAATAAATCCGCACAAAAAACAATGGTTTTATCTTCGTATTTGATGTGAGGAAGCATTTGCTTTTCAGTATGACCATCCGCATAAAAAATTCCGAAATCCATTTCTTCCGAAAAACCAAAATCACTGTTTGGTCTTTTGATAAAATTCAACTGACCACTTTCTTGCATCGGAATGATATTTTCGTGCAGAAAAGACGCTTTTTCACGAGAATTGGGTTTAGTTGCCCATTCCCAATGATTTTCATTCGTCCAGAATTTTGCATTTTTGAAAGCGACTTCATAACCGGTTTTATCTTTATTCCAATTGACGCTTCCGCCACAATGGTCAAAATGAAGGTGCGTCATAAAAACATCGGTTACATCATCCCGATGAAAACCATATTTTGCCAACGATTTATCTAATGAATGTTCGCCCCAAAGCGAATAATAACCAAAAAATTTATCTGATTGTTTATTGCCCATTCCGGTGTCAATCAACGTCAATCGATTTCCATTTTCAATCAACAAACAGCGTGCAGCAATGTCGATGAGGTTGTTCTCGTCTGCCGGATTTGTTCGGTTCCAAATGGTTTTCGGGACAACGCCAAACATAGCTCCGCCGTCGAGTTTAAAGTTTCCGGCTTCAATGGGGTATAGTTTCATTTTTTAAAATTTTTTGTTTCCGTGTAATGTTGCTTGCTGTATTCTTTTTTGAATTTTTACTATTGAAATCGGTTTTTTAAGAACAGGAGGGTCTATACTAGGGTCAATATCTTCAAAATAATTAATAGCTCTTAAGGCAATTAATTTATTAGAATGTTTGTATTTTATTTCATAAAATCCCAACATTTGATTCAATGAAAAATGCTCAAGTAAAAAATAAATATCTATAAAATCTTTAAGACGTTTCCCTGAATTTTGTATCGCGTGTAGTTTCATAGCACAAATATCTTCCAAGGAAAGATATGTAATTCCCTCTTCAGAAATAGGCTCATTAATTAGTGGATAATTGTGCCGAATAAAATCAGTTTTTATTTCATTTATTGAGCAGACAATAGTGTTTTTACGATTATAAACTAATTTTAAATCAAATAAATGTAGAAGATTTTCTAAAAGTTCATTGTCATTAAATTCGTCTTGAGTGAATAAATCAATGTCAATTGAATTTCGATGGCCAAGTTTTAATGCTAATGCCGTTCCGCCAACTAAATAAAAATCTTTGAGATAATCAAGCGATTGAAGTTCCTGAATCAAATTGAAAGTTTCAGGATGAATGATAAAAGGATCCTTACACAGCATAAAGCATATCAGATTTTAAGAAAAAAAGACTAAAATCCTTATCTCTTTTATCAAGCTGAGCAGACCATTCAATGGTTTCCAAAATTTTTTCTTTAGGATAAAACCGTATCATCTCTTTCCAATCATTGATAGTACCCAATTGTAAAACACGTTCAATAACAATTTTATACGATTTGTCGTAGTTAAATGTTTTTAGATCATATTCCCAAAGAAGGAACGCTGGAATGTTTGGTTTATCATTTTTTTGCATACTACAAAATTAATAAAAAAACAGTGTATTTCCGAGTCAAAATCAATTTTTTCTATCTATCCATTCGTTATAAAAATGTTAGGAATCCTTTTAAAATTCCTATTTTGATGTATCTTTGCAGTTAATTTAGACAAAATCAAAATAGCAAATGATTAAAGTTTCAGATACAGCCAAAAAGAAAATCATCAATTTGATGGAAGATGATGGTTTTGATGCTGCCCGAGATTACGTTCGAGTTGGCGTAAAAAGTGGTGGTTGTTCCGGTTTGTCTTATGATTTAAAATTTGACAAAGAAATTGGAGAAAACGATAAAGTATTCGAAGACAACAATATACGAGTAGCAGTTGAAAAGAAAAGTTTCCTTTATTTAGCCGGAACCATATTAGAATTTTCCGGTGGTTTAAATGGAAAAGGATTTGTATTTAATAATCCAAATGCGAACAGAACGTGTGGTTGCGGAGAAAGTTTTTCGCTTTAAAAACTAAACTATTAAGATAGAAAACTTAATGTTTCTTAATCTCTTAATGGTTTAAAAAAAATTAAAAAAATGGCAAAATATACAGAGGACGATTTAAAAGTTGAACTCGAAAGCAAAGAATACGAATACGGATTTTACACCGAATTAGACTCGGAAACGTTTCCTATTGGGCTAAATGAAGACATTGTCCGTGCGATTTCTATGAAAAAAGAAGAGCCACAATGGATGACCGATTGGCGTTTGGAAGCTTTTCGTGCTTGGCAAGAAATGATCGAACCGGATTGGGCAAATGTACATTATGAAAAACCCGATTTTCAAGCAATTTCGTATTATTCCGCTCCAAAAAAAGCAGATCCAAATAAAACACTAGACGATGTTGATCCGGAATTATTAGCGATGTATAAAAAGCTGGGAATTTCGATTGATGAACAGAAAAAAATGAATAATGTGGCGATGGATATTGTGGTGGATTCGGTTTCTGTAGCTACAACGTTCAAAAAGACATTAAACGAAAAAGGAATTATTTTCTGTTCGATTTCTGATGCAATTAAAGAGCATCCGGATTTAATTCAGAAATATTTAGGAACGGTTGTTCCGCAAAGAGATAATTTTTATGCGGCTTTGAATTCCGCCGTTTTTTCAGATGGAAGCTTTTGTTATATTCCAAAAGGCGTTCGTTGTCCGATGGAATTATCAACTTATTTCCGAATCAATCAAGCCGGAACAGGTCAGTTTGAAAGAACGTTATTAATTGCCGATGAAGGCAGTTATGTTTCGTATTTAGAAGGTTGTACCGCTCCAAGTCGTGACGAAAATCAATTGCACGCCGCTGTGGTTGAATTGATTGCGATGGATGATGCCGAAATAAAATATTCAACCGTTCAAAACTGGTATCCCGGAAATAAAGAAGGAAAAGGTGGTGTTTTTAATTTTGTAACGAAAAGAGGCTTGTGCGAGAAAAACGCAAAAATTTCTTGGACACAAGTTGAAACCGGTTCGGCCATTACGTGGAAATATCCTTCCGTTATTTTAAAAGGAAATAACTCGATTGGTGAGTTTTATTCAATAGCCGTAACCAATAATCATCAACAAGCCGATACCGGAACAAAGATGATTCATTTAGGGAAAAACACTAAATCGACTATCATTTCCAAAGGAATTTCTGCCGGAAAATCACAAAATAGTTACCGAGGTTTGGTTCGAATTAGTGCCAATGCCGATAATGCCAGAAACTTTTCGCAATGTGATTCGCTTTTGATGGGAAATAATTGTGGAGCACACACGTTTCCGTATATCGAAAGTAAAAACACATCTGCCAAAATTGAACACGAAGCAACGACTTCCAAAATTGGAGAAGATCAAGTTTTTTATTGCAACCAACGTGGTATTCCAACCGAAAAAGCAATTGCTTTAATTGTAAATGGTTTCAGCAAAGAAGTATTGAATAAATTACCAATGGAATTTGCAGTTGAAGCTCAGAAATTGCTAGAGATTTCGTTGGAAGGTTCAGTAGGATAATAAAACTAATAGTTATGGATATAATTTTAAAAAACGTAAAGAAAAAAGATTTTCCACTTTTAAAAAAATTGGCAAAATCACTTGGTTTTGAAATTGTTGAAAAAATCGAGAAACCCTACAATCCCGAATTTGTTAAAGAAATTTTGGAAGCAGAACAAAGTATCAAAGACGGAAAAGGTGTGAAAATAAAATTGGAAGATTTGTGGAAGTAGTTTATTCTGAAAAGGCTCAAAAAGATCGTGAGTTTTGGAAAAAATCTGGAAACAAAGCAATAATGAATAAAATTTCAGCTTTGATTGAAGATATTCAATTACATCCTTTTGAAGGCATAGGAAAACCAGAACCTTTGAAACATCAACTTTCGGGTAAATGGTCAAGAAGAATAAATCAAGAACACCGAATTATTTATCAATTAATCGACGAAAACACAATTGAAATTTTAAATATTTTGTCTTTAAAAGGACATTACGAATAGGTTTAATAAACCTGAAACATTAAACTTGAAACAAAACACAAAATGTTAAGCATAAAAAATTTACACGCTTCCATCGAAGACAAAGAAATATTAAAAGGCATCAACCTTGAAATAAAAGCGGGAGAAGTGCACGCCATTATGGGTCCGAACGGATCAGGAAAAAGCACACTTTCTGCTGTAATTGCCGGAAATGAAACGTTTGATGTAACCGAAGGTTCTGTTGAATTATTAGGCGAAGATTTAGCCGATTTAGCTCCCGAAGAACGTGCTCATAAAGGTATTTTCTTATCGTTTCAATATCCGGTGGAAATCCCTGGAGTTTCGGTAACGAATTTTATGAAAACGGCTATCAACGAAACCAGAAAAGCTAATGGAAAAGAAGAAATGCCGGCAAATGAAATGCTGAAACTCATTCGTGAAAAATCAGAATTATTAGAAATTGATCGTAAGTTTTTATCTCGTTCGTTAAACGAAGGTTTTTCGGGTGGAGAAAAAAAACGTAACGAAATTTTTCAAATGGCGATGTTGGAACCCAAATTAGCCATCTTAGACGAAACCGATTCAGGTTTAGATATTGATGCATTGCGAATTGTGGCCAATGGTGTGAATAAATTGAAAAGCCAGGACAATGCTGTTTTAGTAATCACGCATTATCAACGTTTATTAGATTATATAATCCCTGATTTTGTACACGTTTTGATGGACGGAAAAATCGTAAAATCCGGCGGAAAAGAACTAGCTTACGAGTTAGAAGAAAAAGGATACGATTGGATAAAAAGTGAATTGGTTTAACACAATATTGTCATGCTGACGAAGGAAGCATCTCATTATGAGATCACTCGTTCCTCGGACACGAGAACTATTCTCGAATTGGCGAAGCAATGACAAAAGAATAACAAAATGGATTTAAAAGAAAAATTAGTATCATCCTTCATGGCCTTTGAAGAACGAATCGATGTAACCGCCGAGTTACACGACATTCGAACTTCTGCCATCAAAAACTTTGAAAACAAAGGTTTCCCAACCAAAAAAGAGGAAGCTTGGAAATATACATCATTAAATACCGTACTAAAAAACGACTTTTCTGTTTTCCCAAAAAGAGAAAATTCAATTGAATTTAAAGATGTCAAGAAATTTTTTCTACACGAAATTGACACCTACAAATTAGTGTTTATCGATGGAAAATTCAGTTCGTTTATGTCGTCAACAACGCACGAAGGAATTGACGTTTGCTTACTTTCTTCGGTGCTGACAAAGCCAAAATACAAAATGGTTTTGGACACCTATTTTAACCAAATCGCTAGTAAAGACGAGAGTTTAACAACTTTAAATACTGCTTTTGCACAGGAAGGAGCGTTCATCAACATCCCGAAAAGTAAAGTGGCTGATAAACCAATTGAAATCATTCATTTCTCTACCGGAGTTGAAAGTGCGTTAATGGTACAACCTCGAAATTTGATTATTGTAGGTGAAAATGCTCACGTGCAAATCATCGAACGTCATCAAAGTTTGAACAGTAATCCGGTGTTGACCAATTCGGTAACCGAAATTTTTGCTCAAAAAAGAGCGATTGTCGATTATTATAAAATTCAAAACGACGAACAAACCGCCAACTTAATTGACAACACTTATATTTCTCAAAAACAAGAGAGTAGAGTAGCGGTTCACACGTTTTCTTTTGGTGGAAATATCACCCGAAACAACCTGAATTTCTATCATTTTGGTGAACGAATCGATTCAACTTTAAAAGGAATCACGATTATTGGCGACAAGCAACACGTGGATCATTACACCTTAGTAAATCATGCCACGCCCAATTGCGAAAGCCATCAAAACTATAAAACCATCCTAGGTGGAAGTTCCACCGGCGTTTTCAACGGAAAGATTTTCGTGGAAAAAGAAGCCCAAAAAACAGATGCTTTTCAACAAAATAACAACATTTTATTAAGCGATAAAGCCACCATCAACGCCAAACCACAATTGGAAATTTTTGCCGATGATGTCAAATGTTCACACGGTTGCACCATTGGTCAATTAGACGAAAGTGCGATGTTCTATATGCAACAACGCGGAATTCCTAAAAAAGAAGCCAAAGCGTTATTGCTGTATGCATTTTCCAACGAAGTGATCGAAAGCATCAAAATACCTGAACTCAAACAACGCATCACGAAAATTATTGCGATGAAACTGGGTGTGAATTTGGGGTTTGATTTGTAGGGTTTATCCTCATTTTGTGTCATTTCGACCAGAGGGAGAAATCACATAATCGAAGTATATTTTTTAAATATTTGAAGCGAATGGTTCGGGCATTTTCAGCCAACCATTTTCCCGCTTTCCGTTCCAATTTTTTGTTCCCGAGCAAAGCTCGCCAACAAAAAGATTTCCACTGCAACCTGCCTGCCGGTAGGCAAGGTCGGGGCTAAAAGATAAACTGTATTGAGTTTCAGGAAAATTTCTTCAAACCTTTCGGTTAAATTATCAATTTGGCAGATGAAATTTTTGGGTAAAATTTGCAGAAAATAAGTAGTCAAAAAAAAATCTACAATAGCAATAGCTTTTAGGTGATAGGTTAACAATATAGTTCGCAAAACTACATTTCACCTTCCCATTCAGCATAAAATTGGCTCAAAAATGTTTCCATAAAACGGTGACGTTCTTGAGCTAATTTTTTTCCGGTTTCGGTATTCATTTTATCTTTTAGAAGAAGTAATTTTTCATAAAAATGATTCAAAGTGGGCGAATCACTGTTTTTGTATTCTTCTTTGCTCATGTTTAGTTTTGGAGCAATAGTTGGGTTATATAAAGCTCTGTTTTTAAAACCACCATAATTAAAAGCTCTTGCAATTCCGATTGCTCCTAAAGCATCCAATCGATCGGCATCTTGTACGATTTCTAATTCTTTGGATGAAAAAGTTTTTTCAAAATTCCCGCCTTTAAACGAAATATTTTTGATGATTTGAATCACATGCTCGATTATTTCTTCGGAAACATTTTCGCTTTCTAAAAATTTTCTAGCAGTTTTTGGGCCAATTTCTTCATCTCCATTATGAAATTTTGAATCGGCAATGTCGTGTAATAAAGCTCCTAATTTCACAACGGTAACATCACAAACTTCTTCTTGAGCAATTAAAACAGCATTTTTAAAAACGCGTTCGATGTGAAACCAATCGTGACCGCCTTCGGCATCTTGGAGTTTTTCTTTTACAAAAAGAATAGTTTTATCAATCAAAGACATTTCAAATTATTTTTTGGAATTTAATACAATATCTATTTCTAAATATTTCAAAGAATGCATGGTACTCAGAGCAAAAGCTGCTGCTGAAGCACTAAAAACAGAATAATCAAAAGCTCCTTTAATTCCGGTTGAAAATGTCATTGACAAAGCAAAAATTAGCAATAGATAACCACTTAATTTTGCAAAATATTCCGTTCGGTAACCGATCATCAAACAAACTGCAAAGACAATTTCTAAAACAGTTGCTAATAATCCTATCGTTGAAACAGTACTTTTGGGCAACCAAGGATTTATCATTTGCGTATAACTTAAAAAGTTGTCCCAATTTCCCCAAACGGCTATTTCTTTATTCCAAAAACCAAGTCTGTCAGCTACTGCAGACAAGAAACTAATAGCAACAGCAAGTCTAAGAAAAATTTTTATTGCTTTCATAAGTGTAACGAGTTGATATAATTTACTTCACCAAAGCAGGTTGCACCCATTTAAACACATGTCCGGTTTCCGGAATAACTAATCGTTCAGAAATTTTGGCCATTCTAGCCGGAAGTTTCATCAAATAATCACGGGCTTTTTCGGCTTCATCTGTCAAACCGTTCATTTGATCAATTTTCCATTTATCGATTAACTTTTGCATAATATCAACATAATCAGCCGCCGTGTAAACACCAATTCGTTGAGCAGAATCGGAAAACTGTTCAAAAGCGGAACTAATTTTTTGTCCCGATTCACGTAAAAAATGAGCCGGCATCACAATTTTTTGTTTCATCATATATTGAAAAGCCAACATCATTTCGCTCGGATCAACTTGAAAAATTTGGTTCACAAATTCACTGTACGCATGATGATGACGCATTTCATCGCCTGCAATCAATTTGCACATTTTAGACAATTTGTTGTCTCCATATTTCTTTGCCATTTGAGCCACACGATTGTGTGAAACATACGTAGCTAATTCTTGAAAACTGGTATAAACAAAGTTTTTGTATGGATCTTTTCCGGTTCCGATATCAAATCCATCATTAATAAGGTGTTGCGTAGTCATTTCGATTTCACGCATGTTTACTCTTCCGGAAAGATAAAGGTATTTGTTAAGCAAATCACCGTGACGGTTTTCTTCGCCCGTCCAACTTCTCACCCATCTTGACCAACCGTTTCTTTCTTCATTATCAACGCCTTCTACTTCCATCAACCACGATTCATAGGTTGGCAAAGCTTCTTCGGTAATGGTATCTCCTACCAACGTTACCCAGAAATCATAAGGTAAATCTTTTGCAATTTCACGCAATTCTTTTACTTCTTCAAAAAAAGTTTCTTTTTCAGAATCCGGTAACAAATCGGATGGTTGCCAAATTTGTTCTACCGGAATTAAGTAATCGTTCATAAAAGTATCGACCTTTTTTTCCAGCAACTGCATCACTTCTAAACGAATGTTTTTTATAGACATAATTTTAATTTTTTATTCCGCTAATCACGGCATTTTCTGTTCTTTGCATCATTTCTTCGAACGTCATTCCCTTTACAGGAAAAGGTTCTTGTATTGTAAATGTAATTTTATTTCCCAATCCCATCGGAAATTGCCCAAATCGATTCATTTTCCATGAGTTATTAATTGAAATCGGTACAATATAAGCCGAAGGAGAGTATTTATACAAAATTTTCAAGCCATTTTCTGAAAATTTCTTGGGAACACCTGTTTTACTTCGAGTTCCTTCAGGAAAAATAACGGTTGAGCGATTGTGTTTTTCAATGTATTCACCCATCACTCTAATAGCAGACAACGCTTGTTTTGGATCTTTCCTATCTATTAAAACGGAACCTCCGTGTCTTAAATTGTATGAAACGCTTGGAATTCCCTTGCCGAGTTCTTTTTTACTGACAAATTTGGGATGCCAATCTCGCATAAACCAGATAATTGCAGGAATATCATACAGACTTTGGTGGTTAGCCACAATTATTATCGGCACACCTTTAGGTAACTTTTCTCTGTTTTGAAAATCATAGGTAGTTCCCAGTAAATGTGTGGTTCTAACTAAGAAAAAGTTTAAAATACTCACGCTTTTTTTATGAGCTTCGTAACCAAACCAATTAAAACAAATCCATTGAATAGGATGAAATATACACAAAAACAACCCAAAAGTTAGGTAATAAATAACCGAAATCGGATATGAGATAATTTTGTGCATTGAGTTTTGGAATCATTGCAAAAGTAAGAAATCAAAATAACTTAGCCGATTGCTTTTGTGGAAAAATAAATTATTTACACATCAAAAAAAAAAGTATTTTTACACAAACAATTCTTTATTAAAATTAAAGCCAAATTATTATGAGTTCAGAAAAAGAAGCCAAATTAAAAGCCTTGCAACTAACACTTGATAAGCTAGATAAAACCTACGGTAAAGGCACGGTGATGAAAATGGGTGACAAAGCGGTAGAAGAAGTAGAAAGTATTTCATCCGGTTCACTTGGTCTAGATTTAGCACTTGGCGTAAACGGATATCCAAAAGGAAGAATTATAGAAATATATGGTCCGGAATCTTCAGGAAAAACTACTTTAACGCTTCACGCTATTGCTGAAGCTCAAAAAGCAGGTGGAATTGCTGCATTTATTGATGCTGAGCATGCTTTTGACAGAAATTATGCAGAAAAATTAGGTGTTGATATTGAAAATTTAATCATTTCGCAACCGGATAATGGTGAACAAGCCTTAGAAATTGCTGAAAACTTAATTCGTTCGGGAGCAATTGATATTGTTGTAATTGACTCGGTTGCAGCCTTAACTCCTAAAAGTGAAATTGAAGGCGAAATGGGTGATTCCAAAATGGGATTACATGCTCGTTTGATGTCGCAAGCATTAAGAAAACTTACTGCTACGATTAGTAAAACACATTGTACCGTTTTCTTTATCAATCAATTACGTGAAAAAATTGGTGTAATGTTCGGAAATCCTGAAACGACTACTGGTGGAAATGCGTTAAAATTCTATGCTTCCATTCGTTTAGACATCAGAAGATCATCACAAATTAAAGACGGTGAAAATGTAATTGGAAACAGAACCAAAGTAAAAGTTGTTAAAAATAAAGTAGCTCCACCTTTCAGAACAGCCGAATTTGACATTATGTATGGAGAAGGAGTTTCAAAAACAGGAGAAATTTTAGACTTAGCCGTTGAATTTGAAATTATCAAAAAAGCAGGCTCATGGTTTAGTTATGGCGAAACAAAATTAGGTCAAGGTCGAGATGCAGTGAAATCTTTGATTAAAGACAATCCTGAATTAGCCGATGAACTTGAGGTAAAAATTAAAGACAAAATAAAAGAAGCTGAATAAACATAATAAACCCGAATTTTCGGGTTTTTTTATTAGTAATACGCAACCTTTTTAACTTTCGTGTATCTACAAAATATAATTAGAATTTTATGAAAAAGCTGTTTTTTTTATTTGCAATTGTTTTAAGTTTAGGCTCATGTAGCTTAGATGATGATTCTGAACCAGGATACCACATGGAAATTGTCCCTGTTGAAAATTTCATTGTTCCTGATACATTTAATTATTTAGGGTTTCATCAAATAAAATTATTTTATAAAAAACCAACTATTTGTCATGAACTTGCCGGCATTTATTTTGAAAAACATTTAAACGTTAGAACTGTTGGATTACAATGTATTGTGACAAATTCGCCCAATTGTATACCGTATGAAGGAGAGCTATATGAAGTTAATTTTAACTTTCAAGTAATTAGCAACGAAACCTATTTATTTAAATTTTATAAAGGAAAAGACGAAGACGGAAACAATATTTTTGAAGAAGTAGAAATCCCGGTGAATTAATGATTAAATCATCTTAGAAAACCATCGCGAGTGAATCTAGAATTACTCATACATGAATGCAAAAGCAACAATACTAAAGCACAAGAACAATTATTTAGATTATTATCTCCTAAATTGTTTAGTGTTTGCATTAAGTATTCGAAGAATTATGCCGAAGCTCAAGATAATTTACAAGATGGATTTTTAATAATTTTTGATAAAATAAATCAATTTGACAATAAAGGATCTTTTGAAGGATGGGCTAAAAGAGTGATGATTAACAACATCCTTCAAAAGTACAGAACACAAGGTATTTTTGAAATTGTATCAGAAAATTATCCCGATGTGGTTGATGTAGAAGTGGAAGAAGAAACCATATCAATGGAGTTTTTGACAAAAATAATTCAGGAATTACCGGACAAATATCGCTTAGTATTTAATTTGTATGTTTTAGACAATTATTCGCACAAAGAAATTTCAACGATGCTTAAAATTTCCGAAGGAACATCAAAATCAAATCTGTCTAGAGCACGAGCGATATTAAAAGAAAAAATAGAAAACAAGGCGTCGAATGAAATGAATGAAGCCAAATGAAAGATAAAAAGAATTTAGACCGATTGTTTCAAGAACAATTCAAGGATTTTGAAGAAATTCCGCCGGAAATTGTTTGGAAAAACATCGAAGCAGAACTAACCAAAAAGAAAAAAAGAAGAATCATCCCGCTTTGGTATAAACTTTCGGGTGTAGCTGCTTTGTTTATTTTTGGATTTTTAGGAACTCGTGCACTTTTGAATCAATCAAAAATTGAAACAACCAATCCAATTGTAATTGAAGAAAAAATCAATTCAACAGATAATCAAAATAGTGTTGTTGATTCAGACGAAAAAGATAATCATAATCAATTGAATTCAGATGAAAATGATTCAAATAAAATAAATAATAACTCAGAAAAACCATTGTTTTCTGATGATGAAGCTCTTGCGAATGAAAATTCTAATATTGAAAAACCTTCAAAAAAAGAAAATAATCAGCATAACAACACTGACAAATTAAACCAAAAGAAAAAAGAAAATTCAGGATTAGTTTCAAATTCTTTCGATAAAACAAATCGAACCAAAGAAGAAACTAAAAACAATTTAAACAAAACAAATAATTCGGAACTAGTTGATAATTCAACAACTAAAGACAAAAAAACAAAACAAATTTCTGAAACTGAATCAGCTATTGCAAACACTGGTTCAATCAATCAAAAAGCTACTGGTAATGAGACTGAAAACGAAGAAAAAAATAAATTAGGAGTTTTAGTTGACAATAACATCATCAAAAATGATAAACAATTTGTTTTAGAAGATCATTCATCTAAAATAGATAAAAATAAAATCGATTCTACTGCTGTTGCAACGCTAATTGCAACAAACGAAGAATTGAATACGTTGGGAGAATTGCTAAAAGAAAAAGAAAAAGATCAAAAACCTAAAGTTGAACCTAAAGAAAACAAATGGCAGATTACCTCAAATCTAGCTCCTGTTTATTTAGGTTCATCTTCCAACGGTTCTCCAATCGACTCTCAATTTGCCAACAATAGTAAAGACTATCAAAACACAATGAGTTATGGGCTTGGCGTAAATTATGATGTTAGCAAAAAGCTAACGTTAAGAACTGGTATTAACAAAGTTAATTTTGAATATTTGACCAACGGTATAGAATTTTTTGCTTCGCTAGAAGGTCGCCAAATGGCTTCATTAAGCACAACAAATTCATCAAATGCTGCTACAATTGTAGTTCAAAATTCTACTTTTACTACAGGAGAACTTTCAATGGCTTGGACGCAACAAGGAGCGATCGAACAAAGCATGGAATATTATGAAATTCCACTTGAATTATCATACAAAGTTCTAAATAAAAAATTTGGAATAGATGTCATTGGCGGATTTAGTACGCTTTTATTGAACGACAATAATCTAATGGTGGTTTCCGATGGTTTTTCGGCCGAATTAGGAAAAGCAAATAATCTTAATTCCGTTCATTTTAGCACCAATGTTGGACTAGGTTTCAGGTACCGATTTTGGAAGTCGTTTCAAGCAAATTTTGAACCCACTTTTAAATATCAACTCAATACATTTAGCAGTAACGACGGTGGATTTAAACCCTATTTTGTTGGTTTATATTCCGGTCTAAGCTATCGTTTTTAATATATAAGCTTTATTGGTTTGGCTTATAATGTTTTAGTTTTTTAGTTAAGTTCGTTATTACTTTTACTGCCATCAGTAATAACAAATAGAAAAGAGCACTTCCGGTTTTGGTGCTCTTTTTTTGTATCTTTAACTTTCAAAATAAACTCAAATGAAAACATATTTTATCACTTTGGTAGCCGTTTTTGGTTTTTTTTCTAATTCAGATACAGAACAAGAAAAAATAGAAATTGATTCCGTTATTAATCAATGGCATAAGGCTGCCGCCGAAGCTAATTTTGATAATTATTTTGGTTTAATGACCGATGACGCTGTTTTTATCGGAACCGATGCATCCGAAAATTGGAATAGAAAAGATTTTGAAGCCTATTCAAAACCACATTTTGACAAAGGCAGAGCATGGACTTTCCATAAATTAGAAAGAACTATTTATGTTGATAAAAACAATAAAATAGCTTGGTTTGATGAACTACTCGACACTTCATTCAAAATCTGCAGAGGCTCAGGCGTTTTAGAAAAAGTGAACGGAAAATGGAAAATTAAACATTACGTTCTCTCCATGACCATTCCAAATGAAACTTCAAAAGAAGTAATTGCTATTAAAGATTCCATCGAAACCAACTACATTCAAAAATTAAAATCAAAAAAATAACACTTTCATAAAACCATACCAAAACTTTTCTCGTAACTAAGAAGAACAAACTCAAAATTCTTGGTTATGAAAATCAACAGAAAAGTAAAACTCTTTTTAGGAAGCATTGCCGGAATTGTATTCCTGCTTTTTGTGACATTAGTAGTTCACATCGCAACAGCCAAGCCGGTTGAAGTAGATAATGCAACCATACAAATTAGTAGAATCGATTTTAATGAACCGCTTGATTCGCTAAAATCGAAAGAAATTCACAGAAACCTAAAATCGATTGATGGAGTAAAAAACATCAAAATTGTACCCGAAAAAGGTGTGGTTGTTTACTTTCATGACAACCGTATTGCCAATTCTGAACAAGTTTTTGCACAACTTTCTGCCAAAGGAGATTACCAAGCTGAACGCTTTGTGATTTCGGATGAACTGGCATCCAAAAAAGTATGTCCGGCTATGAGTACCGATAGCTTTAGTTACAAATTTTCAAGAGGAATCCAACGTATTTTTAATTAACCTAAATAGAATTGTTATGAAACATTTATCAAAATTATCCCTTTTTGCTTTCCTGCTTATTTCAGGATTTACGTTCGTTTCTTGTAGTGACGACGACGATGCAACACCGCCGGCAGAATTGACCCTTTATCAAAAATTAGGCGGAACTGCCAAAGTTTCTGACCCAAACAATCCCGGTCAAATGATTGAACAAGGAAGATTGTCTTATCGTTCTGTAGTTGACAGCACAATTACACTGATTGTAGCCGATATTGTAGCCGATTCTCAAGGAAATTTAGGAGCTCATTTTGCTCCTGTAGTTGGTGAAGTTTTAGGCGGAAACACAACCAATGTTGCCGTGTTAAGTAAAAACTTAACCGATTTCTTTTCAGCTAATACCGGTGGTGGTGCAACAAACACCTACTCTGGCCTAGGAATGGTTGCGGCTCATGACCCTGCTCAAAACCCAAGAATGGGTGTTAAAGCAAACAATGCTGACTATGATAAATTTATTGGCTACGTAGGAGCTGCAGCCGGTTTAAACGGAGTAACAGACCCAGCTTTAATTGGTGATGTTGTTGCTGTTTTAGAATCGCTTAGAGCACCTATTGTACAAGAATAATATATCTCCTACTTTAACTGTGCGGAATCACCATTCTTTTTTTAGGGTGGTGATTCTTTATTTTTGAAGGTTTTCCAACATTTCAACAGTCATCAAATCCATATCAAAATTGTGTTTCCAGCCCCAATCAGTTCGTGCGGAAGAATCATCAATTGAACCCGGCCAACTGTCTGCAATCTTCTGACGGAAATCGGGTTGATATGAAATTGTAAAATCAGGAATATGTTTTTTAATTTCTTCCGCAATTTCTTTCGGTGTAAAACTTACTCCTGACAAATTATAAGACGAACGAATTTTTATTTTTTCTGACGGAGCTTGCATAATTTCTATCGTTGCACGTATTGCATCATCCATATACATCATCGGCAAACGCGTTTCTTCCGATAAAAAGCATTCAAATTTTCCATCGCTTAATGCTTTATGATAAATATCTACAGCATAATCGGTCGTTCCTCCGCCCGGTGGTGTTGACCAGCTAATTAATCCCGGATAACGAACACTTCGAACATCTACGCCAAAAATGTTGTGGTAATATTCACACCATCTTTCTCCCGATTGTTTCGAAATTCCGTAAACCGTCGTTGGTTCCATAATCGTAAACTGCGGCGTATTTTCTCTTGGTGTTGTAGGTCCAAAAACAGCAATACTGGAAGGCCAAAATATCTTTTTAATTTTTCCGGCTTTCGCTAAATTCAATACGTGAAAAAGTGAATTCATGTTCAAATCCCATGCAAAAGCTGGATTTTTTTCGGCTGTAGCCGATAATAAAGCCGCCATCAAATAAACTTCTTCTACATGATATTTTTCAATAATATGCTCAATTTGATTAAAATCTAATGCATTCAAAACCTCAAAAATTCCATCATTCACTACATCATTATTTAACTTTCTGATGTCGGAAGCAATCACATTATCAGTTCCGTAAAGTTTTCGTAATTGTTGCGTTAATTCGGTTCCAATTTGACCGCACGCTCCTATGATTAGAATTTTTGTGCTCATTAGTTGTGTATTTATGATGCAAATATAAGGTTTTCGGAAAGCAAAAAACTGTTAAGAATAGGCTTTTATTTTAGAAAGCTTTAACGAGAATAACCAAGTTTCGATTTACCTTTGTATTTTTGAAAATCTAAATTAAATTTGATGAAAATTCGTTTCCTTTTTATCTGTATTACTGCCTTATTTCTTTTTTCTTGCGAAGAGGATAATGAGAAACGTTTAATCGAACAACAAAAAGAAGTCGCCAAGAAGGAGGAAATCTTTAAAAAAATAGACAAAGCATGGAGTTTTAGAACCATGAATTTGGAATCATCCTCTCAAAATTTAGTGAAAGATTGGGCAGAATGGCGTTTGTTTCTTACCGAATTAGAACAAAAACCAACAAGTTCAATTGGAGCTTTTCAAAAAAAATCTAAAAACCTAACGCAAAAAGCAGATGCTCTTTTAAATACAATTCCCCAGTCTTTATCGAATCCGGAATTCAAAAGTCGTTTTACTGTTTTGTTAAACCATTTTCGATCGTTAGAATTATACATTCATTTGGATGCCATTCCGGAAAAAAAAGTAATTGATTTAATATCAGATATTAACTTGCAATTAGCCTCTATCGAATTGCAAATGAATGAATTAATTAGAAAACGACAAATTCCAATGGAACAAGGAGAAGCTGATATGATCAGAATGTTAGATACTTCCAGAGCTGTTCGTGAAACACCAAAAAATCTAGACTAATTGAACGTTTCAACTATTTCTTCTGCTTATAATTCTTCTGCTAAAATTATTCAATTAGCTGAAAACATTACCGTTCCAGAAAATAAAATTCAAATCAAAGGATTAATTGGTTCGTCGTTGTCGTTTGTTATTCAAACTTTATTTCAAAAAACAGAATTACCTTTTTTATTACTTTTTAATGATAAAGAAGAAGCCGTTTATTATTTGAATGATTTGGAAAACCTCATCAACGATCAAGATGTGCTTTTTTATCCGAGTTCGTATCGACGACCTTATCAAATTGAAGAAACAGATAATGCTAATATTTTGCTTCGGGCTGAAGTGTTAAACCGCATCAATTCCCGCAAAAAACCATCGATTATTGTTACTTATCCGGAAGCTCTTTTTGAAAAAGTGGTTACTCGAAAAGAATTAGATAAAAACACGTTGAAAGTCGCTGTTGCCGATCAAATTTCGATTGATTTTATCAACGAAGTATTGTTTGAATATAATTTTAAACGCGTTGATTTTGTATCAGAACCGGGCGAGTTTTCGGTTCGTGGTGGAATCATCGATGTCTTTTCATTTTCAAATGACAATCCGTACCGAATTGAATTTTTTGGCAATGAAGTCGATAGCATCCGAACATTTGATGTAGAAACGCAACTTTCCCTTGAAAAACAGAAGAAAATATCCATCATTCCTAACGTAGAAAATAAATTTTTACAGGAAAATAGAGAAAGTTTCCTCAATTATATCAATCCAAAAACCGTTCTTTTTGTTCAGGAAACAGAAATGGTTTTGAGTCAATTTGATAAATTATTCGATAAAGCAACAGAAGCCTTCGGAAAACTTTCCGGTGACATTAAACACGCTTCACCAGATGAACTTTTCATCAATCAATCTTCTTTTGTAAAAAAAGCACTTGATTTTTCTATTGTTGAAGTTGGATTGAAATCGATTTTTAAATCCGAAAAAACGATTGAATTTCTTACCAAACCACAACCATCTTTCAACAAACAATTTGATTTATTGTTGAATGATTTGAATGAAAATCACTTTAACGGAATCAAAAATTACTTGTTTTGTTCCAATGAAAATCAAGCTAATCGCTTTCACGATATTTTTGAAAGTATTGATGAAGAAAATCACGAAAACATCCGAAAACAATACAAAACCATTGTTTTTCCGCTTTTTCAAGGTTTTATTGACGAAGAAAATCAATTAGCTTGCTACACCGATCATCAGATTTTTGAACGTTATCATAAATTCAGCATCAAAAACGGGTATTCCAAAAAGCAGACCATTACGTTAAAGGAATTAACCCAACTTTCTGTGGGTGATTATGTGACGCACATTGACCACGGAATCGGAAAATTTGGGGGTTTACAAAAAATTCAGGTGGAAGGCAAAATGCAAGAAGCCATTAAATTGGTGTACGCAGACAATGATATTGTGTATGTGAGCATTCATTCGCTACACAAAATTTCAAAATACAACGGAAAAGACGGAACACCTCCAAAAATTTACAAATTAGGTTCGAATGCGTGGAAAGTTTTAAAACAAAAAACCAAAGCTCGCGTCAAACATATTGCGTTCAACTTGATTCAATTGTATGCCAAAAGACGTTTGGAAAAAGGTTTTGCCTGTGCACCGGATAGTTATTTGCAAAAAGAATTGGAAAGTTCGTTTATTTATGAAGATACGCCCGACCAAATTACAGCTACGCAAGATGTAAAAAACGATATGGAACGTGATCGTCCGATGGATCGACTAGTTTGTGGCGATGTTGGTTTTGGAAAAACAGAAGTCGCCATTCGTGCTGCATTTAAAGCTGTTGACAACGGAAAACAAGTCGCTATTTTGGTTCCAACTACGATTTTGGCTTATCAACATTATCGAACATTTACCGAACGTTTGAAAGATATGCCGGTTACGGTGAATTATTTAAATCGATTTAGAACCGCGAAACAAAAAAGCGAAACACTAAAAGGTTTAGCAGAAGGAAAAGTAGATATCATCATCGGAACGCATCAATTGGTGAGTAAAGATGTGAAGTTTAAAGAATTAGGATTATTGATTATTGATGAAGAACAGAAATTTGGAGTGAATGTAAAAGATAAACTCAAAACGATTTCTGCTACGGTTGATACATTGACGTTGACCGCAACTCCGATTCCGAGAACGTTGCAATTTTCGTTAATGGCAGCAAGGGATTTATCGGTCATTACAACTCCACCACCGAATCGATATCCAATCGAAAGTCATGTGGTTGGGTTTAATGAAGAACTGATTCGAGATGCTATTTCGTATGAAATTCAGCGAAATGGTCAAGTTTTTTTCATCAATAATCGTATCGAAAATATTAAAGAAGTAGCCGGAATGATTCAACGGCTTGTTCCCGATGCTCGTGTTGGCATTGGTCACGGACAATTGGATGGAAAAAAGTTAGAAGAATTAATGCTTGGTTTTATGAACGGTGATTTTGATGTGTTGGTTGCCACCACCATTATTGAAAGCGGTTTAGATGTACCAAACGCCAATACGATTTTTATCAACAATGCCAATAATTTTGGTCTATCCGATTTGCATCAAATGCGTGGTCGTGTGGGTCGAAGCAATAAAAAAGCGTTTTGTTATTTTATCACACCGCCCCAATCAGTGATGACGGAAGATGCAAGAAAACGAATCAATGCATTGACACAATTTAGCGAATTGGGAAGTGGTTTCAACATTGCGATGAAAGATTTAGAAATTCGTGGAGCCGGTGATTTATTGGGTGGCGAACAAAGCGGTTTTATCAATGAAATCGGTTTTGACACGTATCAAAAAATTATGAACGAAGCCATCGAAGAATTAAAAGAAAACGAATTCAAAGAATTATATCAGGAAGAAAATGATATTGAAACCAAAGAATTTGTGAAAGATCTTCAAATTGATACTGATTTTGAATTATTGTTTCCGGATGACTACATCAACAGTGTCAACGAGCGATTAAATTTATACAACGAACTTGGAAGTGTAAAAGACGAAGAAGGTTTATTAGCCTACGAACAAAAACTAATTGACCGTTTTGGCTCATTGCCAAAAGAAGCAGAAGCGTTGCTGAACAGCATCCGAATTAAATGGATTGCCACGCGATTAGGCATCGAAAAACTCATTATGAAACAAGGTAAAATGATTGGTTATTTTGTGGGCGATCAACAAAGTGATTATTATCAATCTTCTCGATTTAGAAAGGTGTTGCAGTTTGTTCAATTGCACGGAAACCTTTGCAAAATGAAAGAGAAAGAAACCAAAAGCGGCTTGCGTTTGTTGTTGACTTTTGAGAATGTAAAATCGATTAGGAAGGCGTTGGAATTTATGGAGTTGATGGGACGTTAACTCTTTCTGCTTTAATCGTTTTCGTTGTTTTTATAATTTTCTTATTATCTTTGATATTCAAAAGAATTGATATGAGTGTTCAAACCGAAAAATCGATCTTAATTGATTTACTTCAAAATATTAGTGATGTTTCGATTTTAAAGAAAGTGAAGCAATTTGTATTGAAAGAAATTGAACAAGGAGAATTAACTGATCTTCAAAAGCAAGAGTTGAATAATCGATTAGAAGAACATCAAAAAAATCCCAAATCAGGAGTTGATGCTTTCGAGTTCTTAGATTCTATCAAAACAAAATATGAGTTATAAAAAACTCATTCTTAAATCTACCGCTTCTATTGAAATTGAAAATACAATTTCACATTATTCCCATATAAATAAATCTTTAGCTCAAAAACTTGAAAAAGAGATTCGTTATTCTTTTTTAAAAATTTCAAAACATCCGGAAAGTTTTCAATTTCGCTATCAAACAATTAGAATAATTTGGTTGAAAACTTTTCCCTATGGAATTTACTATATTTTTGATTCGGATGAGGTATACATCTTAGCGTTCTGGCATACTAAAGAAGATGCTGTTAATAAATTAAAGAAATAAAATTTATCTAAAGACTTTTCAAGTCTTTAATCACTTTAAAAGCCACATCAACTTCTTCTTCGCTCACTAAAATGGTAAACTCGTTTGAAGTAGAAATTACTTCGTTAATAATAATTCCTTCCCAAGCCAAACGTTGAAAAATGAAGTAATATATTCCGGGAATACTAACGTTTTCTTTAGGAAGTTTTACGGTTATTGAAGCTAAATTTTCTTGCTTTTGAATTAACTTTTCAGTTGAAAAATGCTTGTCTACCAAATGACCAACACTTTCACTTACAACAATGTTAGTTTCGTTTACACCTCGTGAAGAAGTATAAAAAATTCCGGTTTCTTTATTTATTTCCGAAATTAAAGCGGCTTGTTTGTCTAAAATGGTTTCCGAAACAGCAAACGTATAATCGATTAACGAAGAGCGAACGGTGATTTCGCCAATGTTTTTTAAGACTTTTAAGATTTTGTGATTAACTCTGAAATCCAATTCTTCTGAAAGTCTTTTTAAAGCCATAACAACAGCTCCTTGTTTGACATCTTTCCCCAATTCCTGCTCCAATTCGGGCATCATGTTTCGGGATAATGAAGTTAAATTGATGATACCTTGAGACAAAGCACTCAACAAAAATGGTTTTGTTTTGATGTAATGTTCTACAACCGAAGAAATAGTTTTCATTTAAAAATGTTTTAAAAACACGGCAAATATATAAATAAAAACAATTTGTTACAAATATAACATTAAAAATAATAAAAAGCATCTTCAAGATGTTCGATAGCTGTTTCTTGGTTGTTGATAATAATTCCTAAAATATCAAAACGCACTTCTAAATCAAGATCGTTTACATTCATATATTGGTCAACCGCTTTCACTAAATTTTGAATTTTTTTTCCTTTCACAAAATCTTGTGGTAAACCAAAATCGCCTGAAGTTCTTGTTTTTACTTCTACAATCGCAAGAATTGTTTCCTTTTGAGCAATAATATCGATTTCTGCTTTTTGATAAACCCAATTGGTTTCGAGAATTTCATAACCATTTTTTTGGAGATATTCAACAGCTATTTCTTCTCCTTTTTTTCCGAGTTCGTTGTGTTTTGCCATGATGATGCTTTATTTTCTGTGTCATTTCGACGATAGGAGAAATCGCATAAAGTAGATAAAATAACAGCGGCCTAAGTTTATGTGATTTCTCCCGTTGGTCGAAATGACACAATTGGAAGTGAATTTAGCATTAAATATATTTAATTGAAAGTTTTATTCAAACTTCAAAATCGTTCCTTTCTCACTAACTTCCAACGTTACTTGCCTTCCAAAAACCAACGCACGATTGTCCGGTATATGTCCGGCAGGAAAATTATAAACAACCGGAATATTATACTTTTTAGTCACATCTTGAATAATTTCTAATGCGTTTTTTCCCCAAGGAATTTCGTTATCGTTCATTTTAGTCATGCTTCCTACCACGATTCCTTTTAAACTTTCAAGGCAACCGTTGCGTTTGAGGTTCATCATCATTCGGTCAAAGTGATATAAATATTCGTCTAAGTCTTCCAGAAAGAGAATCTTATCTGAGCAATCAATCGCTGAATTTGACCCAAATAAACTGTATAAAATAGAAAGGTTTCCGCCCACCAACTCGCCTTTTGCCTTTCCTGATTTATTCATTGAATCATGCGGAATTGTATATGAAAGTTTTTCTCCAAATAAGGCTTTTCGTAAGCTTTCTTTGGCTTCGGGTGTAGCTCTTGGAATATTGACAGGCATCATTCCGTGAATGGATTGAAAACCTAACGTATTCAAATGACTATGCAAAACCGTTACATCGCTAAATCCGATGACCCACTTTGGATTTTGTTTAAACTTAGAAAAATCGAGTAAATCGACCATCCGGACAGTTCCATACCCTCCACGGACACACCAGATTGCTTTAATAGTTGGATTATCCATTTGGGTTTGAAAATCTTTTGCTCGGTCTTCATCCGTTCCGGCCAGTTGATGGTTATCTAACCCGATGGACGAACCAATTACAGTTTTTAAACCCCAATTTTCAAGGAATTCTTGGGCTAATTTTAAATCGTCATTCAAGTGTTTTCTGGCTGTGGCTACGATGGCAACCGTGTCGCCTTTTTGTAAATAAGGTGGAGTTATCATTTTTTTATCTAATTGAGCATTTGTGTTGAAAAAGAGTGAAAGTAATAAAATGGTTATGGCTTTTTTCATGGTTAAGAAAGTATTTGTTTGTTTCAAAGGCTTTATTCACAATCAAAAAGTTCTGCGGGATTAATTTTAAATTGAAGCATATTTGCTGTTTTTCTTCCACCATCTCCTCCTTTTCGCTGCATCGTTATCCTTCCAATTTTAAAATTACCTCTTTTTGTGACTTCAACTTCACCATTTCCAAAATGATTTAAACAAAAATTCATAGGTTTTAAAATCCATCTGGAATTTTGTTTAAGTTTTTGGGCAACAAGCATCCATTCAGCAGAAAATTGTCCTCTGCCTTTTAAAATATCTGAAACAATAAGCGATTTATTTTCTTTTAACCATTTTAAGACATTACTCTGTTCTTCTGTAGTAAATTCATGAAAGAACATTCTTCTTTTGTCTTTAGAATTTGTAACACTAGGTTCAACTTCACCTGTATAACGTTTAAGAATTGAAGCTATGTTTTGAGGAATATTCCACATTTCAATATATTTATCAACCCACCTTTTATCAATTTGATTAAACCCTCTTGTATTACTTACAAGCTTTACTTGTAAATTTTGGGCATCAATAGCTTCTTTCAATTTAATTGTTACCTGAACTTGAACGTCTGTTTTAAAACCACTTAATTTAAGTGCTTTAAATTCAATTTGGTTGAGTTCATATTGCATGATTAAAAGCCATTTCTGAGCTTCTTCATCGAATTCCCAATTATTAAATTTGATTACAATATTATCTTCATTTAAAAATCCGTTTTTTGCTGTTTGCGAACCTAATAATTGCTCTTTATGCATATTCTAACTTAGTTGTTTGGATTAAATTTTTACTGTTTGCGTTCAAAACTTTTGCAATCTCGAATAGGATATGTTGTAAAACATTAACAGAAACACTATTTCCAAATTGTTTATACGTTTGTGTGTCTGATGAATTTAAAATAAAACTCTCTGGAAAACCTTGTACTCTTGCACATTCTCTTGGTGATAATTTTCGTATTTTATCATTAATGAGATACAATCCTGTTTTTGAACCCACTCCACCTCCATGTGCAGAAAGCGTAATTGCATGACCTAATGGATGGTAAATTCTTTCTCCTTGTCCACCTTTGTTAACTTTTCCTATCTGTATAGGTTTGTTGAGCAATTGTATATCTGAAAACAAGTTGCTTGAAACAGTATAATTTTTATAAATTTCAATATCATCTCTATCAATAACTTTGGCATTTTCAGGTTGATTTTCGAGAATTTTACCTAAACAAATTGGTTCGTTAGTTGGTGAAGGAAAACTAAATTTGCTTGAATCTATTGATTTATGAAAGGCAATTATGTACAATCTCTCACGGTTTTGAGGTAGTCCAAAATTACTGGAGTTCAATACTTTGGTAAAAACCTCATAATCTAATTCTTTCAGAATGTTAGTAATAATTTCTAATGTCTTCCCATTTTCGTGCTTGACTAAGTTTTTTACATTCTCTAAAAAAAGAACTTTTGGTTTGTGATGGTTTACAATTCTTGCTATATCAAAAAACAATGTTCCTCTTGTATCTTCAAAACCTTTTTGTTTTCCAGAAATTGAAAAGGCTTGACAAGGAAAACCACCACAAAGAATATCATGGGTAGGAATTTCACTTTCATTGATTTTAGTGATGTCTCCAAGAGGCTTTATTCCGAAGTTTTCATAGTAAGTTGTTGATGCAAATTTGTCCCATTCAGAGGCAAAAACACAATTAGCACCAAATGATTTTAAAGCCAAATGAAATCCTCCTATTCCTGCAAATAGGTCGATAAAGTTATAATTTGAAAGTATATTTTTATCTGTTTTAATCATTTATCAAAGTTACTAATTTTTTTGACTTTTGATATTTTAATAAAATGATTGATTACATCTCTCTTTATTGCACTTATCCCTAGCCCGGATAGCAGTGGAAAGCCTTTTGCAGGATTGTTGTATTTTTTCTTGGCAAAAAAAAGCGACCAAAGGAAGCTCTTTTTTTGCCTTAGAAAAAAACAACAAGACAAAAAAGCTTGAAACGGATAGCCGGAATAGCTTCTTGAAAAAAATAAATTGCAATCTCTGAAGTCATTGCCTCTTGTCTGTGCGATAAAAAACTTATTTTTGCATACAATTTTGAAGTTTATGATAGAAAATCCAAAAAGATATACGATTACGGCGGCGTTGCCTTATACGAACGGACCGATTCACATTGGTCATTTGGCGGGAGTTTATGTTCCGTCTGATATTTATGCTCGCTATTTGCGTTTGCAGGGGAAAGATGTGGCGTTTATTTGTGGTAGTGATGAACACGGCGTGGCGATTTCGATGAAAGCCAAAAAAGAGGGAATTACGCCTCAGGAAGTGATTGATAAATATGATGGAATTATCCGGAAATCGTTTGTGGATTTTGGAATTTCGTTTGATAATTATTCGCGGACTTCGTCTAAAATTCACCACGAAACGGCTTCTGCTTTTTTTAGAAAATTGTATGAGAACGGCGATTTTATTGAGGAAACCAATGAACAATTGTATGACGCGAAAGCTGATCAGTTTTTGGCCGATCGATTTGTGGTTG
This sequence comes from Flavobacterium azooxidireducens, assembly GCF_023195775.1. Classification (NCBI taxonomy): domain Bacteria; kingdom Pseudomonadati; phylum Bacteroidota; class Flavobacteriia; order Flavobacteriales; family Flavobacteriaceae; genus Flavobacterium; species Flavobacterium azooxidireducens. The sequence goes on along the minus strand of NZ_CP096205.1, from coordinate 1,389,779 downwards.
GAACTTGTCCGAAGTGTGGCAACGAAGAAGCGTACGGCGATCAATGTGAAAAATGTGGATCGACCTTAAATGCAACCGATTTGATTAATCCGAAATCGACGATTACTGGTGAAACTCCGATTTTGAAATCGACGAAACATTGGTTTTTGCCATTGGACAGATATGATGATTTTTTAAAGGAATGGATTTTAGTCGGTCATAAAAATGATTGGAAAACCAACGTTTTGGGTCAAGTGAAATCGTGGTTAGATGATGGTTTGAAACCAAGAGCTGTCACTCGTGATTTGGATTGGGGAATTGATGTTCCTGTGGAAGGTGCCGAAGGCAAGAAATTGTATGTTTGGTTTGATGCTCCGATTGGTTACATTTCTTCTACTAAAGAATGGGCTGCCAAAGAAGGAAAAGATTGGGAACCGTATTGGAAAGATGCTGACACTAAATTGGTTCATTTTATTGGAAAAGATAACATCGTTTTTCATTGCATTATTTTTCCGGCGATGCTGAAGGCTGAAGGCAGTTTTATTTTGCCTGATAATGTTCCGGCGAATGAATTTTTGAATTTGGAAGGAAATAAATTGTCAACTTCAAAAAACTGGGCGGTTTGGCTGCACGAATATTTGGTTGATTTTCCGGATAAGCAAGATGTTTTGCGTTATGCTTTGACGGCGAATGCTCCGGAAACGAAAGACAATGATTTTACTTGGAAGGATTTTCAAGCGAGAAATAATAATGAATTGGCAGCGGTTTATGGGAATTTCATAAATCGTGTGGTGGTTTTGACGAATAAATACTATGATGGAATTGTTCCTCAACCGAATGAATTTTCGGAGGTTGATGAGCAGACTTTAGCAGAATTAAAAGCGTATCCGGCTGTGATTGCAAGTTCAATTGAACGATACCGATTTAGAGAAGCACAAGGTGAATTGATGAATGTGGCTCGATTAGGTAATAAATATTTAGCCGATGAAGAACCTTGGAAGATGATTAAAACCGATCCGGAACGTGTGAAAACACAGATGTATGTTGCGTTGCAAATTGCGACTGCGTTGGGGGTTTTATCGGAACCTTTTTTGCCATTTACGGCTGAGAAACTTTCACGCATTCTTGTCATTCCGACGAAGGAGGAATCTCATAAAGGATGGGAAACCGTTTCCAAATCATCCGAATTATTAAAACCAGGTTACAAAATCGGTCAAGGTGAAATATTGTTTGCACAGATTGACGATGCCGAAATTCAAAAACAAATAGACAAATTGGAAGCAACTAAAACCGCTAACAAAATGGAAAACAGAACTGTAGAACCACAAAAAGAAACGACAACTTTTGAAGATTTTTCAAAATTAGATTTACGTGTCGGAACTATTTTGGAAGCTGAAAAAATGCCAAAAGCAAATAAATTATTGGTTTTAAAAGTGGATACAGGAATTGATGTGCGAACCATTGTTTCGGGAATTGCTGAACATTTTTCACCGGAAGAAGTGGTTGGAAAAAGAGTAACCGTTTTAGTGAATTTAGCACCAAGAGCATTGCGAGGTGTTGAAAGCCAAGGGATGATTTTAATGACCAATAACGCGGAAGGAAAATTGGTTTTTATGAATCCGGATGGAGATGGGGTTGATAATGGGGCGTTGATTTCTTAAAAAAATAATATATGAACCTAAAAGTAATCGCATTCGACGCCGACGACACTTTATTTGTTAACGAGCCCTATTTTGAAGAAACCGAGAAGAAATTCTGTGGTTTGATGGAAGATTATTTATCACATCAAAGTTTATCGCAGGAATTATTTCGGACGGAAATTCAAAATTTACCGGTTTATGGTTATGGAATTAAAGCCTATATTTTGTCGATGATTGAAGCGGCGATGAAAATTTCGAATAACACAATTTCAATCGAAATTGTCGAAAAAATTATTCAATACGGTAAAGAATTATTAGAAAAACCAATTGAATTGTTAGACGGTGTTGAAGAAACTTTGGCAGAATTACACGGAAAATACAAATTGGTTGTTGCTACCAAAGGCGATTTAAAAGATCAACAACGTAAATTACACGATTCCGGTTTGGGTAAATATTTTCACCATATTGAAGTGATGTCTGACAAACAAGTGTTGGATTATCAAAAATTAATCGGTCGGCTTGAAATCAAACCGGAGGAATTTTTTATGATTGGAAATTCACTGAAATCGGATGTTTTACCGGTTTTGCAAATGGGAGGATATGCCGTTCACGTTCCTTTTCATACCACTTGGGCTCACGAGCGAATTGACCACAAAGTGGAACATCCCAACTTTAAAACAATTGAAAAAATTACGGAAGTTTTGCCGATTTTGCTTAAAAAGTAGTTGCTTGGAGATTTCTTAATTAAAATATGTCCAATTGATTCCGTCACTGATGACGATTAAACTTCTATTATTTCCTTCAAACATATAAACATCTGTGCTTCCTGTGGTCGATGTTTTTGGAAACAATAACCCTCCCGCAGTGGTTAAACGAGCTGTAACACTATTTTGTATGTTTCTTAAAATATAAACTCTTCCCGGAAAATTTACAGCATTTGGCAATCTGAATTCCTGATCTGTTAATAAAGGTTGCAAAGAAATATAAACTCCGTCATTAATTAAAGTTGGTGTAGCACTTCCTACCAAAATAACAGTTTTTAATGATAAATTTCCATTAATATCTAAAGTGCTTAAAGGTGTTGTTGTGTTAATTCCAACTTGTCCAAATGAACTTTTTGAAATCAAACACATCAATACTAAAACGAAAATAATTTTTAACTGGCTCATACGATTTATGTTAATTTACAATAAAGTTAAATAAATACTTCAATAATTTAACACCTTACCTATACAACACCTCACCGAAAACGTTTTCGTGTTGAAAAGTTTTTAATTTATATATGTTCAAATTCTTATTTTCATAAAAAAAGCGACAATATTTTACGTTGTCGCTTTTTACTAATCTTAAATAAATTTAACTGGCGTGTAATAACGAAATGATATCGTTTCCGTATCTTGAAATTTTATTTTCTCCAAAACCTTTAATCTTTTTCAGTTCATCAACCGAATCCGGTTTTAGCTTTGCAATTGTCATCAATTCAGAATTATGACAAATCATATATTGTGGTAATCCTAATTTTGACGATTTCTCACTTCGCCAATGTTTAAGCGAATTCAATGTGTTTTTTTCTTCTAAAGTTAACTCATCATAATTCAAAACGGCCACTTTTTCTGTTTCAGTTGTTTCTTTTATTTTTTCAGTTTTTGGTGAATAAAAAACTAAAACTGACCAATAATCAATCATTCCTGTTATAAAATTAGTTGCTGTTTTTTCAACGTTTACATCGGTTAAAAACTGATTGATGGCGTCTTGATCGTTCTGTAAATACTCCCCACTTACACGAACTCTGAAATGTTTTACTTTCATAATTTCTAGTTTAATGGATTTATTTACCTAACAACATTATATCATTCACAATCACTTCTGTGATGTAGCGTTTGTTTCCATCTTTATCATCATAACTTCTGGAGGTTAGTTTACCTTCAATGGCAATTTCTTTTCCTTTGGTTACAAATTTTTCGATGATTTCGGCATTTTTATCCCAAGCAACCAAACGATGCCATTCGGTTTGTTCCACTTTTTCACCTTTTTTGTTGGTGTAAGAATCATTCGTAGCGATATTAAAATTCGCTACTTTTCCACCTTCGAAGGTTTTTACTTCAGGGTCATTTCCAACGTGACCGATTAACTGTACTCTGTTTTTCATTGTGTTCATGGCGTATAAAATTTAATGGTTTATTTGATTTTTGTTATTGATATTGTAATTGATCTTTTGAAAGTTTAATTCATCAAAAGCAGTTCATTCACAACCACTTCCGTTACATAGCGTTTGTTGCCTTCTTTGTCGTCATAACTTCTGGAAGTCAGTTTCCCGATGATACCAATTTGCTTTCCTTTATCAACAAATTTCTCGATGATTTCGGCTGTTTTTCCCCAAGCAACAACATTATGCCATTGCGTTTGTTCTTTTTGATCTCCACTTTTGTTTACGAAAACATCTTTTGTGGCTAGCGATAAGTTTGCTACTTTTTTCCCTCCGTCTAAATCTCTAATGATTGGTTCGTTTCCAACATGTCCGATTAATTGTACTTTGTTTTTCATTGCATTCATGGCTTTTAAAATTTTAAATGGTTTATAAAAATTGTTGTCGTTCTTTCGTTTCGACATTGCAAAGTTGTGACAACCGGCAAATTTTATTCGGTAGAAAAACAATTACTTTCGGTTGTAAATATTTGTAAGCGTTTGTAAACGGAAAATATTTTTTGTATCTTGCAGAAAAACAAAGTATATGCACGAAGCAATTAAGAAAATTGAGTTACGAAATTTACAAATTGAAGATTACAAAGAATTGAAAAATTCGATGATGGAAGCCTATAGCGAACTCGAAAATTCGTATTGGAAAGAACATCATATCGAAAAATTACTTTCCATTTTCCCCGAAGGACAATTGGTTGTTTTGGTGGATGGAAAAGTTGTTGGCTCAGCACTTTCATTGATTATCGATTATCGAAAAGTGATTGCCAATCACACGTACGCCCAAATTACAGGAAATTATTCTTTTGATACACACAATCAAGAAGGTGAAGTTTTATATGGAATTGATGTTTTCATACATCCAAAATACAGAGGTTTAAGATTGGGAAGACGTTTGTATGATGCTCGAAAGGAATTATGCGAACAATTGAACCTTAAATCCATTATTTTCGCTGGCAGAATTCCGAATTATATTGATTACAAAGAAGAACTTTCTCCCAAACAATATATTGAAAAAGTAAAATTAAAAGAACTCTATGATCCTGTTTTATCTTTTCAAATAAGCAATGATTTTCACGTAAAAAAAATCATGAAAAATTATTTGGTTGGCGATACCAGTTCTAACGAATATGCGGTTTTGATGGAATGGAACAATATTTATTATGATGAAAATCCGAATTTAATTAACCTTAAAAAGAGCGTCATTCGTTTAGGATTAATTCAATGGCAAATGCGTCCATTGAACAACTTAGAACAACTTTTTGAGCAAGCCGAATTTTTTATCGATGTTGTTTCCGGTTACGGAAGTGATTTTGCGTTATTCCCCGAACTTTTCACCGCACCTTTGATGGCGGATTACAACCATCTTTCCGAAGCTGATGCGATTCGTGAACTAGCAAAACATTCGGAACCCATTCGAAAAAGATTTCAAGAATATGCCATTTCTTATAACATCAACATCATTACAGGAAGTATGCCTTACCTGGAAAACGGTGTTTTATACAACGTTGGATTTCTGTGCAAACGCGATGGAAGCAGCGAAATGTACACCAAAATTCACATCACACCCAACGAATCGTTGCATTGGGGAATGAAAGGCGGATCGCAAATTAAAACCTTCGACACCGATTGCGGAAAAATTGGCATTATGATTTGTTATGATGTGGAATTTCCGGAATTATCCCGATTAATGGCCGATGAAGGAATGAATATTCTTTTCGTTCCGTTTTTAACCGATACTCAAAACGGTTACACACGCGTGAAACATTGTGCTCAATCTAGAGCCATTGAAAACGAGTGTTATGTGGCAATTGCCGGTTGCGTTGGTAACTTACCAAAGGTAAATAATATGGATATTCAGTATGCTCAATCAGCGGTTTTTACACCTTCTGATTTTGCTTTTCCAAGTAATGGAATCAAGGCCGAAGCCACGCCAAACACCGAAATGACATTAATTGTTGATGTTGATTTAGATTTACTAAAACAATTGCACGAATTTGGAACTGTCCGAATTTTAAAAGACAGAAGACATGATTTATACAACATTAAGAAATTGAAATAGTATGAAAGAGTCCTTCACAATAGTGTTGTTCATATTCGTTTTCATGATTAGTTGCAATTCAAAAAATGAAGAGCAACAACAAATAAATATGGATACTGAAATTCAAAAAAAAGAAATTGACTCTAATAAAGTTAATCGTATTGAAAAAGATTCTATTGAAAATGAAGTTAAATCAAACATAAAAGTAATCGTTTTACAATGTTCTAACGGCTATGGTCACAATGATTTTAATAGAACTATTGAGTCTGAAATTAGTAAAAAGGAAGGTTTTACTATCGTTCCTTTTCCAAACAAAAAACTAGTAGGGGTCACTTTTCAAGGAGTTTATGACAAAAAATATTGTATTCCGATTATTGAGAGAATTGATGTTGATTACATTGTTATGACAAGATTTCTTGGGAATATAGAGGAAGCAGTTGAAATCATTGACGAAAATTTTGTATGGGGATATGAAATTAAAATTTTAAATACAAAAAGTATGAATCAAAAGATTTCAATTCGAAAAGACAACTTAGCAAAATATAAAGATCTTTTAACCGATATCGAAAAAAACGGTGAAAAACTACTTAATGACATTGAAAATTTAAAATGAAATTATGACAAAAAACTGTTTAGAATGTAACGAAAAAATCATTGGTCGCGAAGATAAAAAGTTTTGCAGCGACGGTTGTAGAAATGCCTACAACAACAAAATGAACAAAGACAGCAACAATTTGATGCGAAACATCAACAACAAGTTGCGAAAAAATTATCGAATTTTAAGCGAATTAAATACCGAAGGAAAAAGCAAAACCACTAAATCTAAACTGCTTAGCAAGGGTTTTGATTTTGATTTTTTCACTTCCATTTTACATACCAAAACCGGAAACACCTATCATTTTTTGTATGATCAGGGCTATTTGGCTTTGGAAAACGACTATTTCATGTTAGTCAAAAGAGACAATTAACCACAACCACTTTCAATCATGAAAAAAAATTACGCTTCGTTACTCATTTCCGTTTTGTTGATGGGAATTATTTGGTTTATTTTCCATCGGATGATGCCTTCCGATTACTCTAAAGGAGACGTTCCGGCAAGTGAATTTTCAACCGAACGAGCGTTAAAACACATTGAAGAAATTTCCAAAGAATCGCATTATGTTGGCTCACCCAATCATCCGAAAGTGATGAATTATTTGGAAAAAGAACTACAAAAACTAGGTTTAGAAACCCAAATTCAGCAAAGTGCCATTTTAAGTAAATGGAATAATTTAGTTGAAACAAAAAATATCATTGCCCGAATCAAAGGTTCAGATTCATCAAAAGCGTTGTTGCTTCTCACGCATTTTGACAGTGCTCCACACACTAAATCACTCGGAGCCAGCGATGATGCAAATGGTTTAGCGGTAATTTTAGAAGGAATTCGAACTTTTCTTCACAACAAATCAACCCACAAAAACGACATTATTATTGTTTTTTCGGATGCGGAAGAATTGGGTTTAAACGGAGCTTATGCCTTTGCATCCGAACATCCGTGGGCAAAAGAAGTCGGTTTAGTTATCAATTTTGAAGCCCGTGGAACTGCCGGCCCTTCGATGATGTTAGCCGAAACAAACTACGGAAATGCCAACTTAATTAAATGTTTTGCAGCTGCGAATCCGAAATTTCCGGTTACCAATTCGTTGATGTACAGTATTTATAAGATGCTTCCTAACGACACCGACTTAACCGCTTTTCGTGAAAAAGCTGATATTCCGGGCTACAATTTCGCCTTTATTGATGATCATTTTGATTACCATACCATTCAAGATAATTATGAAAATTTCACTCCCGAATGTTTAGAACATCAAGCCACTTATTTGATGCCGTTGCTCGCACATTATTCCAATGCCGATTTGAGTAATTTAAAAACTGATCAAGATCATGTCTATTTTAGTTCTGCGGTTGGATTTTTTAATTATCCTTTTTCATGGAATTTTCCGCTTTTAATTATTGCTTTCGTGCTTTTTCTTGGAGTTGTAACCATTGGACTAGGCAAACATTTATTAGATTTTAAAGAAGTTATACGGGGATTTGCACCATTATTTTTGTCAATTATACTAGTTGGATTGGTTACTTTTTTTGGTTGGGAAATGATTCAATCACTTTATCCACAGTACCAAGACATGCTCCATGGTTTCACTTATAACGGTCATAGTTATATTGCTGCTTTTGTGTTGCTGTCTATGGCTATTTGTTTTTGGATTTACGCCAAATTCACTAAAAGTAAATTAATGCCAAGTCATTTTGTAGCTCCATTATTTTTATGGTTCATCATCAATCTTTTGATTTGTATTTACTTAGAAGGAGCCGCTTTTTTTATAATTCCAGTTTATTTTGGTGTTTTCATTCTTGCTTTTTTGGTGTTTAAAGAAAAATCAAATCCTTACATAAATTTGGTTTTAAGTATTCCCGCTTTGACGATTTTAGCTCCGTTTATTCATTTATTTCCAATCGGTTTGGGTTTAAAAATGTTAGCTGGAAGTGCCGTATTAGTTGTACTTACATTTACACTATTACTACCTCTTTTTGGTGATTATTCTAGAAAAGCCAATTGGGGAACTTTCTTGTTTATTATTTCTATTGGATTTTTTATCAAAGCTCATTTTCAAAGCGATTTTGAAAAAGGAAAAGGCAAACCCAACAGCCTCGTCTATGTTTATGATGCTGATAATGACAAAGCCAATTGGGCAACGTATGACAAAGTGTTAGACAATTGGACTAAGAATTATTTAGGCGAAAATCCGAGTTTAGATAAAAATTTAAATAAATTCGGATTGAGTAGCAAATACAATTCCGGCTACAGTTATTCGGCTGAAGCTCCTAGAAAAAACATTGCTAAACCGACATTTACCTTTTTAAGAGATACAATTGTGGGCAATCAACGAGCAATCACAGTTAAAATTGAAGCCAATAAAAACGCAAATAGAATTGATGTTTTTGCTTCTGAAAAATTAAAAATCCATCATCTAAAAGCAAACGGAATTAAAAACATCAACCAAGAAGGAAGTTTTTATAAGCGAAAAAAATCCAATGTGTTGAATTATTATCCGATTAACAACAAACCGTTAACGCTGAGTTTTCAAATTCACAAAGACGATAAATTGGATATGGATGTGATGATTTCTTCGTTTGATTTATTGGAAAATCCACAATTCAGTATTCCAAAACGACCGGATTCGTTTATTCCGATGCCATTTGTGTTAACGGATGCAATAATTGTGAAAAAGAAACTTATCAAATCTGTTCCAAAAAAAGTGGAAATCAGCGAAACGATTGAAACCGAAATGGATTCATTAACTACTCAAAAAGACAGTCTTGAAACAAATTAGCATTTTAGGTTGCGGTTGGTTGGGAATGCCATTAGCGAAACATCTGATTCAAAATGGCTATTCAATTAAAGGTTCAACCACTACAGAAACAAAATTAGAATTACTTCAAAATGAAGGCATCTCACCTTTTTTAATTTCGCTTAAAGCGAATGATATTCCGCGTGAAATTGCCGATTTTTTAGAAAATTCAGAAATTTTAATTATCAATATTCCTCCCGGATTAAGAGGAAATTCAGGAGAAAATTTTGTGGCTAAGATGGAAAATTTCATTCCGTTTATCGTAAAATCTTCCGTTAAAAAAGTAATTTTTGTGAGTTCAACTTCGGTTTATGCAGATAAAAACGAACTTATTACCGAAGAAACTCCTCCAAAACCGGAGACAGAAAGCGGAAAACAATTGCTGATTTCTGAAAATTTACTTTTAAATAATTCCAACTTTCAAACCACAATTCTCCGTTTTGGCGGATTAATTGGTGAAGACCGTCATCCTATAAAATTTTTATCAGGAAGAAATAATATCGAAAATCCGGAAGCTCCCATCAACTTAATTCATCAACTTGATTGCATCGAAATCATCCAAAAAATCATTGAAAAAGAGGTTTGGAATACTGTTTTTAATGCCGTTGCTCCGTTTCATCCCAATCGGAAAAAGTATTATACAGAAAAAGCATTGGAGTTGAATTTAGTTCCTCCTCAATTTAATGAAAATCAACCTTCTGTCGGAAAAACAGTTTCATCCAACAAATTGATTACCGTTTTGAACTATGAATTTAAAAATTTAGGTTAAATTTACCTTTGCAAACTAAACTTATAAAATGAACAATTCTCCAAAATTTGCAGTGATTGGTGGCGGAAGCTGGGCAACTGCGATAGCAAAAATGTTGTGCGTTAACCAAGCTGAAATTTGTTGGTACATGCGGAATCAAAACGCAATCGACCATATTAAAACCGAAAAACACAACCCAAATTACTTGAGTTCCGTTGAATTTGACACCAAAAAATTACACCTAACTACCGATATAAACGAAGCGGTTAGTTATGCCGATATTTTAATTTTTGCCATTCCATCTGCTTTTTTAAATACCGAATTGGAAAAATTGACAGAATCCTTAAACGATAAAGTGATTTTTTCTGCCATCAAAGGAATTGTTCCTGAAACATTTTTGATTGTAGGCGAACATTTTCACAAACAATACAACATTCCGTATGAAAACATTGGTGTAATCACCGGTCCGTGTCACGCAGAAGAAGTAGCGTTAGAACGTCTTTCCTACTTAACAATTGCCTGTGCTGATGCTTCAAAAGCAAAAATTGTGGCCAAAAATTTAAACAGCAATTACATCAAAACCAAAATTTCCGATGACATTATCGGAACCGAATATGCTGCCATGTTGAAAAACATTTATGCTATTGCTGCCGGAATGGCTCACGGTTTAGGTTACGGCGATAATTTTCAAGCCTTGTTGATGAGTAATGCCATTCGCGAAATGAAGAAATTCATCCGTAAAGTGCACAAAATGAAACGAAATATCAATGATTCTGCCTATTTGGGCGATTTATTGGTAACCGGTTATTCCGTTTTTTCTCGAAACAGAATGTTCGGAAACATGATTGGAAAAGGCTACACCGTGAAAAGTGCGATGATGGAAATGAGCATGGTTGCCGAAGGCTATTATGCCGTAAAAAGTGCTTATAAATTAAATCAAGATTACGGAGCCAAAACCCCAATTATTGATGCGGTTTATCAGATTTTATACGAAAGTAAAGACCCGAAAAGTGTTTTTAAAAAATTAACGGACAAGTTAGATTAATTTAAAAATTAATAGAAGCAAAACAAGCGATAACAAAATTTGTGAGCGAATGGCTCGGGCATTTTCAGCCAACCATTTTCCCGCTTTCCGTTCCAATTTTTTGTTCACGAGCAAAGCTCGCCAACAAAAAGATTTCCACTACAATCGGGGCTAGTGGATAGACTGTATTGAGTTTCAGGAAAGTTTATTCTTTTGAATTCCAGTAAGAAAATGATTGAGGAGGAGTTAAATTATAATCTGCCTTTAAACATTTTGGGTTTTCAAATCTTTTTTTATTCTTAATCTGAATTGCAAAACCATTTTTTCTGTCAGCAAAATATTCATAAAAGTAATCTTCTGTTATACCTGAGTGTTCTTTAGTTTTATCCCAAAGAGTTTTTAAGTCAAAATTGAAAATTTCTCCAATTTCAAATTCTCCAATTACTTTTTGCACAGGTGAAGAAGCATAAACTAAAACCGAAGTAACATTTTGGTTTTTGAAAATAGCTTTTCTGAATTCAAATTTCTTTGTCCCATCAAAAATCTTATTTGCAAATTGGGGCTTTATTGATAGTACTACTTTCATATTTTATAATTTATAGGCAAATTTAATCAAAACATTAAACTGTTCATTCGTTATTTTAATAAATCCTCTCGGCATATTTAATATATCTGGAATTATCCCTAATCTATTTAAATCATCAAGAGTGGGTTTTGGTGTTGGTAACGAATGAGCATATAAAAAATTTACAACAAATGGTCTGTTCTTTGGATTTTTATCCCACCAATTTGTTTTTAAATCTTCTTTTGAAATCATAGTTCTTCTTTTACAAGCATTAAAAAAATCTTCAAAGGAGCTAAAGTTATTTTGTACATTTTCTACAATACAAATTGTTGTAACAGTACTTGAATATTTTTTTGGTGATGTTTCACCCATTCGATAAATTATCAAAAGATCCCCAGATTTTAAATTTCTATCTTGAGAATGCGATATATATACTTTACCAATTCTATTTCTATGCGGCTCATTTTCAGTATATTTCTGAATATCTTCTCTAGTATTTATACTATCTGGAAAAAGCTCAGTATGATATTGAGGCTCAATTTTAATAATATATTTGTCTGTTTTTCTTGATAAAAAGGGAAATGTAAGTTTTGGATTCTCTAAATTAACGGGGGTTTCTCTACTAAAAGGTCTAATATAAACTTTTTCTTCTCCGTTTTTTGTTGTTTTTAATCCATAATAAATAAATCCCCATTCTTCTAACATTTCTACTAACTGCTCTTGTTCAGGTCTTTTCGTAAAAAGTGTAACATATATTTTTTTGACTTTAAATTGGATTGCATTATCAAAAATTGTTTTTAAAAACCTTTCTCCAATTTTATATCCATTTCCAGTAACCTTTAAAGTTCCTATTTTCAATCTTTTTTTTGGTTGAAAAACAGGATTTATATTAGAGTAGTTTTCATTTTCGTTTTCAATTTTGACAAAAAGAAAAGCTGTCAAATTTCCATCGCTATAACATACATAACAGGGCTCTTCGGATTTACCGTTAAACCAACTGTCGAATTCTCCATAATCTAATCTGAAACTATCAAAAAACTCGTCTTTAATATTTACTTCAGCAAAATCAACTTTTTTAACAGCAAGAACTTTGTAATTAACTAAATCAGGGTTTTCCGAAATTACTTTTTCTAAAAAACTTTGAATTTTAAAAACCCGATTACCTATCCCAAGTAAATTTGCTTTAGTGTGAATTTTTTTATCTTCAGAAATTAAAATATCAACTCTACCTTCATAAACTTCGTTTAATATCTGCGAGTCAATAATATCGTTATCATTTCCATCTACTTGAGATATAACTTCTAACATTTTTTCGCTAAAAGGAGCTTGATGCTTTAGTAAATTATAACTCTCAATTTTAATGCTCATTGTGTCAAGAGCATTTTTATCTTTATACTTTTCTAACTCTTTAACCGTTAATGGATGAATATATTTGGAGTATTTAAGGTTATCAATCCATTTGAAAAGTTGACCAATTTCAGGCTTATAAATTTTATTCGCTTCTCGGTGAATAATAATGTTTGTGTCGAGTAAAATTTTCATCATTAAATAATGTTTAAAAGGCTTTTATAATTACTATTCCATATTTCAATATATGGAACAGAATATTTGTTTGAAAGATACTTTGCATACTCAATTTCCATTTCTTGCAATTCATTTAAGATTTTAGAATCATATTTTCTTTTATCTCTTTTTTCCAATCTTTCTGCAACTTTTTCAACATCATCAATTACGATTGCAACAATTCTTGGATTAATATAGTCAAATGTTTCCTCTTCAATTTTACTTGGAATTCCTTTTGAATTCAACAAACAAAAATGTCCATCAAGTAAATATTGTTTATCTTTTTCAATAAGATTTTTTAAGCCTAAAATCAATCTTTCTTGCGTCGTAGAAATATTATCAACTAATTTATTATCAGATTTACTAATTTCATTCCATTTTAAAACTTGACTTGCTGTAAGATGGGTTAGTCCAGATTCGTTTGAAATTTCTTTACAAATTGTACCTTTTCCGACTCCGTGAATTCCTCCAATAAAAACAATATTTTTGTTAAAAACCATAAAACTGAATAAATAAATTATGGTAAAATTAAGAAAAAACTCATTAATATAAGAAATTTACTTTTTTAAACTTGAAATTATTCCCCTCATCATCCCATTAAAATCAAAATCCTCATCTTCCGTCAAACCAAACCGAACAATCACCAATTCTTTGGAAGGAATAATAATCACTTTCTGACCTTGAAATCCGCCGCAGAAATACATATCTTTCGGAACATCAGGATATTTTCCACCGGCATTTAACCAAAAATGTCCACCATATTCTCCGTTAGAAGTGGGTGTAGGAGTCGCCACATACTTCGCCCAACTTTTATCAAATAGTTGCTCACCATTCCAATTGCCTTCGTGCAAATAAAGCAAACCAAATTTCGCCCAATCACGAGCCGTTGCCCATCCATACGAAGAACCTACATAATTCCCTGCCATATCCGGTTCAATCAACATCGAATGCATGCCGATTTTATCAATCAACGAAGCATACCAAAAATTCAAATAATCCTGATGATTTTGAAATTGTCTTCGCAAAATTCCCGACAGCAAATTCGTTGTTCCCGAAGAATAATTCCAATGTGTATTCGGTGCAAAAGTAGCCGGTTTTTCCAATTGAATTTTCGCCATATCATCCGCTAAAAAAAGCATTTTCGTTACATCCGATATTTTCCCATAATCTTCTTCCCATTCCAAACCGGAATTCATTTGAATCAAATTATGCAACGTAATTTTCGATCGAGAATCATTTGCCCATTCTTTCACTGGAGCAGGTTTATTAATGTCAATTTTGCCTTGCTTTTGTAAAATTCCAAAATAAGTTGCCGTGATACTTTTTGTCATCGACCAACCTAAGAATTTAGTATTTTTAGAAAAGCCAATTTCGTAATTCTCAGCAATGATTTTATCTTTATAAATCACTAAAAGAGCTCTTGTTCGCTTGTTTATTTCGCCTTTACTATCAAATGCATTTGCAACAGCAGTATTTAGTTTCATATAATTCACTTCCGGAAAAATTGAATCTTTTGGTTCTAAATTTCCATACGGAAAAGGTAAATTCGTTTCAACTTTTGTTCGTTTCGGAACCAAATACGGTTTTGTTTCATCAAAATCATCATTTATCAAAGTGGCACCCAAACCTTCTCGGTAAATGGCTTTTCTTTTTTTCAATCCAAAAGCGGAAGAAACAGCAAATTTTCCTTCATCATCAATTTCGTTTTTAGCTAATCGTACAGTTTCTATATCATTATCACCACTTTCAATAATTTGGAGCGATCGTCCATCAATAAAATGACCGGAAGCCACACTTTTTGCTGAAAAACCGGAAACAATATCCAATTTTGGATAGGTTGTTATTCCAATATAAATGATGAACAATAAAATAGCAATACCAAGAAATTTGAAGAATTTTTTCATTTGAAATTTATTTAGTGCAATGTATAAAATTATCTCAAATGAAAATCAATCGTTGACATTTTCAGTTCATACAATTCATAAAAATTCGTAAATTCGTGGCTAATACGGAATCATTTTTACTACTTTTGTATTTAGAATTTTTCTAAATAAAAAATGATAAACATCCAAAAAATCAGAGCCGATTTCCCGATACTTTCCCAAAAAGTAAACGGAAAACCGCTTGTTTATTTCGATAATGCCGCCACTTCGCAAAAACCAATTCAAGTTATTGAAGCCGAAGCGAATTATTATAAAGAAATTAATGCCAACATTCATCGTGGTGTTCACACATTAAGTCAATTGGCCACAGATGCGTATGAAGCTTCACGGTTGAAAATTCAACAGCACATTAATGCAAAATTTAGTCACGAAGTCCTTTTTACTTCCGGAACTACTCACGGAATTAATTTGGTTGCCAACGGATTTGCAAGTTTTCTTAAACCAGGCGATGAGGTCATGGTTTCTGCATTAGAACACCACAGCAACATCGTTCCCTGGCAAATGTTATGCGAAAAAACCGGAGCGAAATTGGTTGTCATTCCGATGAATGAAAACGGCGAATTAATTCAATCTGAATACGAACGATTACTTTCAGATAAAACCAAAATTGTAACCGTAAATCATATTTCCAATGCGTTGGGAACCATCAATCCAATCAAATGGATGATTGAAAAAGCCCACGAAGTTGGAGCAGCGGTTTTAATCGATGGAGCACAAGCAACTCCGCATCTAAAACCTAATGTTCAAGACTTGGATTGTGATTTTTATGTGTTTTCCGGCCACAAAATCTGCGGACCAACCGGAACCGGAATTTTATATGGCAAAGAAGCTTGGTTAAACAAATTACCTCCCTATCAAGGCGGAGGCGAAATGATTGCGACCGTTTCTTTTGAAAAAACAACGTATGCCGAATTACCCCATAAATTCGAAGCCGGAACACCAAACATTGCGGGCGGAATTGTGCTGGGAACGGCCATCGATTATCTCAATGAAATTGGATTTGACAACATTGCGACGTACGAACATGAGTTATTAGAATACGGAACCAGCCGATTACTAGAAATTGAAGGATTAAAAATTTATGGCACATCCAATCAAAAAACTTCCGTAATTTCGTTTAATATTGATGGCATTCATCCGTATGACATTGGTACGATAATTGACAAGTTAGGAATAGCGGTTCGCACCGGACATCATTGTGCCCAACCAATTATGGATTTTTATAAAATTCCCGGAACGTTGAGAGCTTCGTTTGCTTTTTACAATACCAAAGAAGAAATCGATGCGTTGGTAGAAGCCGTTAAAAGAGCAAAACTAATGTTGTCTTAAAAAACAAAAAATATGAAAACGATAACCCTAATTTTTCTTTCACTTTTTTTAACTAAAAATTGCAATCAAAAGGAAAAAGAAGAAATGAAAAAAGCCACCATCGAATATCAAGCGATAACGAGAGGTAGTTATCTTAATATTCAAATTCAGAACGAAAACCTTTCTATTGTTAGAAAACGAGATGAAAAAGCAAAAAACTATCAATTAGCAAAAGAAGATTGGAAAGAATTGGCAGATTTGTTCATGAAATTAGATTTAGACCAACTAGAAGAGTACAAAGCACCAACCGAAAAACGATTTTATGACGGTGCAGCAATGGCCAATGTTAGAATTGTGTATGAAGGAAAAGTTTATCAATCACAAACGTTTGACCATGATGCTCCACCAGTAGAAATTAAAGCCTTTGTAAATAAAATAGTTTCGTTTGTAAAAACCGAAAAAGATGACAATTAAAGAAATACAAGACGAAATCGTTGACGAGTTTTCGATGTTTGATGATTGGATGCAACGCTACGAATACATCATCGAACTCGGGAAAACATTGCCGTTGATTGATGAAAAATATAAAACCGAAGAAAACATCATCAAAGGATGCCAATCAAAAGTATGGTTGCAAGGTGAAGAAAATGACGGAAAAATTACGTTCACAGCCGATAGCGATGCCATTTTAACCAAAGGAATCATTGCTATTTTAATCCGAACATTTTCCAACCAAAAACCATCCGCCATTTTAGAAGCCAATACTGATTTTATTGATGAAATAGGATTGAAAGAACATTTGTCTCCCACACGAGCAAACGGTTTAGTATCTATGATAAAGCAGATAAAAATGTATGCGTTAGCTTTTGAAGCGAAGAATTAAAAAATAAAGACTTATTGACTTTGTGCCTTAGTGGCAAAAACAAAACTTAGAAGTAAACAAAATGGAAGAATATAAAGACGAAATAAACCTAGGCGAATCAGTTGTAAAAGTTCTTAAAGGAATATACGACCCCGAAATCCCAGTCGATATTTACGAACTCGGATTAATCTACGACGTAATGATCAACGAAGACAATGATGTAAAAGTGTTAATGACTCTAACCTCACCCAATTGTCCTGTTGCTGAAACATTGCCAAGAGAAGTAGAAGAGAAAGTGAAATCACTCGATGCCGTAAAATCCTGCGAAGTAGAAATCACTTTCGATCCACCGTGGAGCAAAGATTTAATGAGCGAAGAAGCAAAATTAGAATTGGGGATGCTGTAACAGTTATCGGTTGTCAGTTGTCTGTTATCCGTTTTTCAGACAACCGACAACGACAATCGACAACCGACAACCGATAACGGACAACCGACAACAGAAATGAACGAAATCATCAACAAAGTAGCCAATTCAACCCTTTTAGTATTCGATTTGGAAGATTTTTATCCAACCGGAATTCGAACACAAATTGATATTGCTCAATGGCTCGAAGAAGGATTTTTATTAAAAGAAAACAACTTCCGTGAGGAATTAAAAAACCACGATTGGTCACACTATCAAAACCATTTCGTGGCAATTCATTGTTCTACCGATGCCATTTTACCGGCCTGGGCAACTATTTTAGTTACGGTTCATCTTCAGCCGTTTGCTAAAAAAATCATCTTAGGCAAAAAAGAAGAAATCGACACCTTATTATATAGTGAAATTCTGCAACAAATCGATTATTCCATTTACCAAGGAAAACCGGTTATTCTAAAAGGATGTTCCAAAAAGCCGGTTCCGGAATCAGCCTATATTTTTGCTATTCAAAATCTACAAAAAGTAGCCAAAAGTGTTATGTTTGGCGAAGCTTGCTCGGCAGTACCATTATTCAAAGCATCAAAATAGCCGACCTTTAAGCAGAAATAAATTGTTAAATTTTACAACAATTACTAACTTTGCCTCGCAAATCTTAAAAATAAAAAGATGAGAAAAATAGTAATAGCATTAAGTTTGATGTTTGGCTTACACACTTTTGCTCAACAAGAAGTTGTAAAAAGTGTTGAAGAAGTAGTAAAAGCAGTAAACGATACTACACGAACCAAAGGTTGGATCAAAAAAGGGAACATCTCTTTCTTATTCAATCAATCTACTTTTGACAATTGGGTTGCCGGTGGTGAAAATAATATTTCAGGAAATCTAGGACTAAATTATGATTTCAATTACAAAAGCGACGACTGGTCTTGGGACAACAAAGTAATTGCTTCCTACGGAATCGTAAAAACCAAAAATTCAGAATTCGAAAAGAAAACCGACGACCGTTTCGAGTTCAATTCCCTTGCCGGAAAAAGAGCAGGAGGATATTGGTATTATTCAGCATTTTTAAACTTCAGAACGCAATTCACAAAAGGTTTTGTTTACGGAACCGATGAAAACGGCCGAGAAATAAGAACCGAAAACACCAACTTTATGTCACCGGGTTACCTCACTTTTGGTCCGGATATGATGTGGAAAAAAAGCGATAATTTCAAATTCAATTTAGCTCCGCTATCTTCAAAATTCACATTTGTAGATAAAGATTATACTTCTGTTCCGGGTTATGTTGATGGAAGTTATTTTGGTGTAGATGAAGGAAAATCAATGCGTTACGAACTCGGTTTCTATGCAGCCGGCTACTACAAATTCAATTTATTCGAAAACGTTTCTGCCGAAAATATCCTAAGTTTATATTCCAATTATTTAGAAGATCCGCAAAATGTGGACGTTGATTATCAGTTAAATATCGTGATGACCATCAATAAATTTCTATCCACCAATTTGTCATTCCAAACCATTTATGACGACAACGCATTTCGCGGATTCCAAACCCGTCAAGTGTTGGGAGTTGGCGTGAATTACGGATTTTAATAATATAAATTTATCCCCAATCTGTGTCATTTCGACGCAGGAGAAATCACATAAAGTAGGTAACTCGGTTTTCTTGCTTAGCGTTATGTGATTTCTCCTTCGTCGAAATGACACAGTAGGGAATAATTTTTTACTTTTTTTGGCGAACGGCCGGGCTTTCTGTTCCAAGTTTTTTGATTTTTTTCAACAACTGCTCCGGCTGCGGTAGCTTCCGTTGGTCGCTTCCTCGCTCGGCCATTTGTACAAAAAAAATCAAAAAAGCTTTCCACTGCAATCCCTGTCGCAGTCGGTGCAATCAACTATTCCTCATCCACAGCATCCTTATAATCCGGATACAAAAATTTATTATACGGAAAACGAGTCACGTGAATTTCCCTTACGGCTTCATAGACTTTTTCTCTAAATTCTTCAAAATTCTCCTTGTTCGTAGCCGAAATAAACAATGCACGCTCTTCACCCACATTACTCATCCAAGTGGCTTTCCATTCTTCCAATGAATAATGTTTTGATGTTTTTTCAATCATCAAATCATCTTCATCAAATTGAGCAGGTTTGTAGGCATCAATCTTATTAAAAACCATAATCGTATGCTTATCGGCACTTTTAATATCCTGCAAAATCTGATTTACTGAAGCAATGTGATGTTCAAAATCCGGATGCGAAATATCAACAACGTGAAGTAGTAAATCGGCTTCGCGAACTTCATCCAGCGTACTTTTAAACGATTCTACCAACTGAGTCGGCAATTTTCGAATAAAACCAACCGTATCCGAAAGCAAAAATGGTAAATTCTTAATTACCACTTTTCGAACCGTTGTGTCTAATGTCGCAAACAATTTATTCTCTACAAAAACATCGCTTTTTCCAACAGCATTCATCAATGTCGATTTTCCCACATTGGTATATCCCACCAAAGCAACACGAACCAACGAACCACGATTTCCGCGTTGCACCGACATTTGTTTGTCAATCGTTTTAATTTTATCTTTCAACAAAGCAATTCGATCACGGACAATTCGTCTATCCGTTTCAATTTCCGTTTCACCCGGACCACGCATTCCAATTCCACCTCGCTGACGTTCCAAGTGCGTCCACATTCCCGATAATCTCGGTAACAAATACTGACACTGAGCTAACTCAACTTGAGTTCTGGCATACGACGTTTCGGCACGTTGAGCAAAAATGTCCAAAATCAGGTTGGTTCGGTCCAACACCTTACAATCTAAAATTTTGGTAATATTTTTTTGTTGAGAAGGCGAGAGTTCATCATCAAAAATCACGGTAGAAACTTCGTTTTCAACAATATATTTATGAATTTCTTCAATTTTTCCTGTTCCAACGAAGGTTTTAGGATGTGCTTTTTCAAGTCGTTGCCAAAAACGTTTAATCACTTCACCGCCGGCAGTAAACGTTAAAAACTCTAATTCATCTAAATATTCATTCAATTTAGACTCATCTTGTTCTTTCGTAACAATTCCTACTACAACTGTCTTTTCAAAATTTGTTTTTTCTTTTTCTAGCATATTCAATTAAATGTCTTGCAAAATTAAGCAATTCAGTCGCTTTTTAGACAAAAATTTTTAAACTATAAAAACAAATTGATTGAATAATTTAGTTAAAAATTAAAATAATGTTACATAATTCTTAATTTTTGTTAAATTTGGCTCTCTAAACTTACGGAAAAAATTTTCAAAACAATCTAAACTTTCATTTATGAAAAGAATTACTTTACTATTACTGTTGTTTATGCTGACAGGAACAGTTGCGTATTCTCAGGTTCCTCAAGATTTTGAGGGCGGAATACCACCTGGGTGGACGTCATATAACAACGCTTTTGGTCCATCAACATGGACAACCATTAATTCTGTTAGTACTCCTCCAATTGTTTGTGAGGGAGCTGTATCTGCTTATGTGAATGGTAGAGAGAATATTGGTGCTGGTAACACTTCAGAAAAGTGGTTAGTATCATCATTAGTTACAGTTCCTAGTAATGGGCAATTGTTATTCTCAACCCGTTCAACAATTAACGGTTTCGACAATACAACTTATCAGATTAGAGTTTCTACTGTTTCTCAAAACAGTGGTTTCCAAATTGTAGCTCAGTGGACAGAAGCTGAGTTAAATCAAGTATTCAATATTTGTGAAGAAAAACAAGTTGATTTAGTAGGAGCAGGTTATGCAGAAGGGCAGGAAATTTACATTGCCTTCGTAATGTTGGTAACACAACCCACTACTAGTCCAACCGGAGACAGATGGATTGTAGATAATGTTCGTGTGGTGGAAAGATGTTTAGAACCAACAAATTTAAATGCAACCTTTACATTTAATACTGCCACCTTAACATGGTCTGGTTCTGCTACTTCTTGGGAAATAGAGGTGGTTGAATTACCGGGTGTTCCAACAGGCACCGGAGTTCCTCATTCTGGTTCAAATTCATATTTGGCACAAGGTTTATCACCGAATACTTCTTATGCATATTACGTAAAAGCTATATGTTTAGACGGAACTAGTGAATGGGTTGGGCCATTTAATTTTACAACTACTATTGCACCTATTGGGTGTGGTGATACTTTTGTAGACTCAGGTGGAGCAGGAGGAAACTACGGCAACAACGAAAATATATCAACATTAATTTGTGCGGATAGTCCAACAGATTTAGTTACTGTTACATTTTTATCTTTTGCAACAGAAAACAATTGGGATTTTTTAAGAGTTTATGATGGTAATAGTGCTTCGGCTCCTTTGATTGGAGCTTACACAGGTAACAATTTACCTCCAATTTTAACTTCGTCAACTCCTGGAGGATGTTTGTTTTTTGTTTTTACATCAGATGGATCAGGATTAGCAGCCGGATGGGTCGCTAACATTACATGTGCACCTGCACCAACATGTCCACGACCTTCAGCTTTAGCAACTTCTGCTGTTTTGTCAGGCTCAGTTAATTTAGCTTGGACAAATAATAGTACTGCTACAGCGTGGCAAGTGCTTGCTTTACCTTGTGGTTCTCCATTACCAACTGATTCAACAACTGGTTGGATTGACGCACCAACAAATCCATTCAACGTGACAGGATTAAATCCAGACACATGTTATACATTTTATGTTAGAGCAGTTTGTGCTGTAGATGATATTAGTGCTTGGTCTCAAGGAGTAAATGCAACAACACAGCTAGTGCCTCCAGCTTGCGGAGGGACTTTTACTGATCCAGGAGGTGCATCAGGAAATTATGGAAATAATGCAAACGTTACAACAACAATTTGTCCAGAAAACGGGACAGATTTAGTAACTGTTTCATTTTTATCCTTTGCTCTAGAAAACAATTGGGACTTTTTAAGAATTTATGATGGCCCTAGTGCCGCATCTCCATTAATAGGTTCTTACACAGGAAATAATATTCCACCTGATGTTACATCATCCACTCCAGGAGGATGTTTAACATTTGTTTTCACATCAGACGGTTCAGGAGTAGCAGCCGGATGGGTTGCTAACGTAACTTGTGGTCCGGCACCAACATGTCCACGACCAACAGCTTTAGTAACTTCTGCTGTTTTGTCAGGCTCAGTTAATTTAGCTTGGACAAATAATAGTACTGCTACAGCGTGGCAAGTGCTTGCCTTACCTTGTGGTTCTCCATTACCAACTGCTTCAACAACAGGATGGGTTGATGCACCAACAAATCCATTCAACGTTACAGGATTAAATCCAGATACATGTTATACATTTTATGTTAGAGCAGTATGTTCTGTAGATGATATTAGTGCTTGGTCGCAAGGAATAAACACAACGACACAACAAGTGCCTCCAGCGTGTGGAGGAACTTTTACAGATCCGGGAGGTGCATCAGGAAACTATGCAAATAATGCAAACGTAACTACAACGATATGTCCGGATAATGCAACAGATTTAGTCACTGTTTCATTTTTATCTTTTGTAACTGAAGGATGTTGTGACTTTTTAAGAATATATGACGGTAGTGATGCTACTGCACCATTAATTGGCACATATGGAGGAACGGCTATTCCACCTGATGTTACATCATCTACACCAGGAGGCTGTTTAACATTTGTATTTACTTCAGACATTAGTGTTGTAGAAGCTGGATGGGTTGCCAACGTAACTTGTGGTCCGGCACCAACATGTCCACGACCAACAGCGTTAGTAACTTCTGCGGTTTTATCAGGTTCGGCTAACTTAGCATGGACAAATAACAGTACTGCTACAGCGTGGCAAGTGCTTGCGTTACCATGTGGCTCTCCGTTACCAACTGCTTCAACAACAGGTTGGGTTGATGCTCCAACAAATCCATTCAACGTTACAGGACTAAATCCAGATACTTGTTATACATTTTATGTTAGAGCAGTATGTGCTGTTGATGATATCAGCACTTGGTCTCAAGGCGTAAATGCAACCACACAACAAGTACCACCAGCATGTGGAGGAACTTTTACAGATCCGGGTGGAGTTTCAGGAAATTATCCAAATAATTCTAATGTTACCACTACAATATGTCCAGATAACAACAATCAAGTTGTTACAGTAACTTTTTCAGCATTTAATCTTGAAAACAATTGGGATTTCTTAACAATATATAATGGTAGTGATGCAACAGCACCATTAGTTGGTACTTATACCGGAACTACATTGCCACCGCAAATTAGTTCTTCAACCTTTGGTGGTTGCTTAACCTTTGTTTTCACCTCTGATGGAGTTGTAAACGCTCCGGGTTGGGTAGCAAGTGTAGTATGTACAAGCTGTCCTTCACCAACCAATCTAACAGTTACAGCAACTAATACATATACTGCAGATTTAACGTGGACTAGCTTAAGCGGAAACAGCTGGGAGATTTTAGCTTTGCCTTGTGGTTCGCCTGCTCCTAATGCTAGTTCAACAGGATGGCAAACTAGTGACACTACATCGCATGTATATACAGGATTAAACCCTTTAACCTGTTATAATTTTTATGTTAGAGCAGTTTGTGATGAAGAAACCGGGCCATGGAGTTTATCAGCGACTGGAACCACTTTGCCAACATGTCCTCAACCAACCGACCTTTTGGCAACTACAGAAATCGGTTCTTATGCAGTTAACTTAACTTGGACACCACTTGGACCAGAAACCCAATGGGAAGTTATTGTGCAGCCATTAGGAGCTGGAGCTCCTGGAGCTACAGCAACTGGAGTTGTTGTAAATAATCCAAGTTACATATTTATGGCTGATGAAGATGTTTTCTATGAATTTTACGTGAGAGCTATTTGTAGTGATGACGATATTAGTTTTTGGTCTGGTCCAGAACAATTTTCAATCTTCATCCCACCAGGATGTGCATCTGTTGATGTTGTTGGCGTTGGAGTAGATATCGTTGATGGTTCAATTGTTGTTTGTCCGGATTCAGATATCGAAGAAATTAATCTTTCTGCTTCTTTCTACGGAATTGCAGCAACTACTTCATATGCAGTTGAATCTATTGAATACGCACCACCATTTCCTTTTACAGGTGGTACACAGACATCTGTAGACACTGATGACGTTTGGTCTAATGTTATTAATTTACCATTTAATTTCTGTTTCTTTGGCGAAAGTTTTTCTACTGCTCAAGTAAGTTCAAATGGAGCCGTTACTTTTGGAACCAATTTTGCACCTAATATACCGGGATCTTCCCCTTGGCAATACACACAAAATGTTCCAGACCCAACTTTTCCAATCAGAAATGCAATTTATGGAGTTTACCAAGATATTGACCCAAATATTAATAATGCTTTTGCTAATCCTAACATTAATTATCAGGTTTTAGGCACATCCCCGTGTAGAGCATTAGTAGTAAGTTTCTCAGAAGTTGCACAATTTGGTTGTACAACTGATGCAAATATTGGAGCTCAAACAACTCAAATCGTAATTTATGAAATTTCAAATATTATAGAGGTTTATGTTCAGAGAAGAGTTCCTTGTACATCTTGGAATGGAGGTAGAGGTGTTATAGGTATTCAAAATGCAGCAGGAACATTAGGCTATACACCTCCTGGTAGAAATACAGGACCTTGGTCTGCAACAAATGAGGCGTGGAGGTTCTTACCCAACGGAGAGTCAGATGTAGATTTCCAATGGTTGATGAATGGAGCTTTCTTTAGTAGTCAAGAAGATATTTCTATCGTTTTAACACCAGAACAACAACAAGAGTTAGAAACAAACTTGTCTTTAACGCTTGAAATGCAAGCTGTTGCAACATATGCTACTTGTACCCCAGGTGAAGAAGTTTCAACTACTAAAAATGTTGATATTGTTTATATTATTGAATTCCCAAGTAATGATCCAATAGATTTAGAATCTTGTAGTGCTACAGGTACAGCAATATTTGATTTAACTCAAAATACACCAATAATATTAGGTTCTTATAATCCTGATTTATTCTTAATTACTTATTATGAATCGGAAGAGGATGCTTCTATTCCTCAAAACCCTATTGAAACTCCTACAGAGTTTGAAGGTACAGATGGTCAACAAATTTGGGTAAGAGTTTCAGATTTAACCAATACTTGTTCTTTAGTTAAATCATTCTTCTTGAATTTTGGAGATGATATAATCACGCCTGTTGTAGGGTTTGAGTATAATCCTGCTGTGATATGTGTTTCAAGCACCAGCGGACTTCTATTGCCAACTTTAGCAGATGACTTTAATACAGGAGGAGAATTTTCTTCCACAGAAGGTTTAGTGATTGATTCTATAACAGGAGAAATTAACTTAGGTACTAGTACCGCCGGTATTTATGAAGTTGTTTATTCTCTAGAAGCAGTAGGTTGTACGGATTCTGGAACTCATTCATTTACTGTAGAATTAGTTAATGCAGTTACTCCTATTGTAGAATTTAGTTATGATGCTTTAGAATATTGTAAATCAGGAGATAATCCTATACTTGAACCAGCTGATAACTTTGATTCAACTGGAGAATTTACTGCATTACCTGAAGGATTAACAATAGACCCTTCAACTGGTGCAATTGATCTGTCAACAAGTACAGCTGGAGTTTATGAAATTACATATTTAGTTTCTTCTAGCACAGGAGTTTGTGAAATTAATGAAAGTCACACAGTTACATTAACAATTAATGATGTTGTTGATCCAATTTTTGAACCAATTACATTAACCTATTGTATTGGAGCAACACCAGATGAATTGCCAACAGCAACAAATGGTATCACAGGAACATGGAGTCCTACAACAATTGATACTTCGTTAGCAGTTGTTGATGCAGAATATATATTTACTCCAGATGAAGGCCAATGTGCAAACCCTCTTACATGGTTAGTTACTGTAACGGAAGAAGTTACACCAACATTTGAACCAATTGTTACGGCTTATTGCCTAAATGCAACACCAGATGCTTTACCAATGGCAACAAATGGTATTACAGGAATGTGGAGTCCATCAGCAATAGACACATCAGTTGCGGTAGTAGATGCAGAATTTGTGTTTACACCAGATGAAGGGCAGTGTGCGGCTTCTGTAACGTGGTTAATCACAGTTTCAGAAGAAATCACCCCAACCTTCGATCCAGTTTCAGTATGTCAAGATTCAGAAGCCCCTATTTTACCGGCAACTTCTTTGAACGGCATCACCGGAACGTGGAGTGGAGTTGTAGACACGAGTGTAGCAGGTGAATTTGTATTCACATTCACACCAAATGAAGAATTTGAATGTGCTATACCAGTAGATTTATCAGTTGTAGTTACGGCCACGGTTGCCGCTACGTTTGATGCTTTCACCACTACATATTGTCAAGGAGCTATAGCGGACGCTTTACCGTTATCGAACAATTCAGTATCTGGAACATGGTTTCCAGATGCAATTGATACGTCTGCTTTAGGAGTAGCTACGTATATTTTTACGCCAGATGTGAGTATTGATTGTGCTGTTACGACAGAGGTTGTGATTACCATCAGCACGCCTGTAACACCATTATTTGAAACACTTACAACAACGTATTGTTTAGATGTAATGCCAAGTGCTTTGCCAGCTGCTTCAGAAAATGGAGTAAGCGGAACATGGAATCCATTAGCGATAAACACAACAGCAGTAGGCACAACACCATACACCTTTACCCCTGATGCAGGACAATGTGCCGAGGAGGTAATTGTACAAATCACAATCAACGATAGAGTTGTGCCAACATTTGCACAAGTAGGGCCATTGTGTGTAGGAGAAGTTGCAAGCTTACCTGAAACATCACAAAACGGAATTGCAGGAACATGGACTCCGGCATTTAGTACAGCCACAGCAGGGACAACAACCTATACCTTTACACCAAGCGAAGGAATTTGTGCTACAACTCAAGAAATGATAGTTGAAGTAATAGCCCGACCAGCAGTGGATGAATTTGCTAACCAAACAGTTTGTGCAGCAGATGGAGCATTCCCGCTTCCGTCCTTAACCAATGGAGTTTATTACTCAGGACCAAACGGAACTGGAGACTTACTAGTAGGAACAATTCCGGTTAGCAATACACCTCAAACAGTTTATATCTTTGCAGCAGGCACATTAGCAGGCTGTTCGTCAGAATCTAGTTTTACTGTAACTTTTATCTCGGTAGAAGCAGATGAACTAAGCGATGTAGAAGAATGTGGTCGTTACTTCTTACCGGAAATAGCAGTAGGGAATGTTTACTATACAGGACCTGGTCAAACCGGAACTCAGTTAGTTGCAGGACAAGCTGTTGAAGAAAGTCAAACGATTTACGTTTCACAAGGAACGCCAAGTAGTTGTTATGATGAGACTTCGTTTGAAGTAGTAATCAACAATTGCGGCATTCAAAAAGGTATCTCACCAAACGGTGATGGACTGAATGATTTCTTTGATTTAACAGCATTTGATGTTCGAACCCTCTCTATTTATAACCGTTACGGTAAAAAAGTATACAGTAGAGGAAACTACAGCAATGAGTGGGTTGGTCAAAGCAGCGGCGGCGACGAATTACCGGATGGAACGTACTACTTTGTGATAGAATTCAATAACATTGAAGCTAAAACAGGTTGGATTTATATCAACAGAGAGCGTTAGTAGATATACATAACTCACCATTACTAAAGAAAAGTAATGGTGAGTTTTAAAAAATAAACCCTATAAAGAAATGAAAAAAATATATTTTGCAACATTGATCGCCGCGATCAGTTTCTTAGAAACCAAAGCCCAGCAAGATCCACATTATACACAGTACATGTATAATATGAACGTAATTAACCCTGCTTATGCAGGAAGTAAAGAAAACCTATCCTTTGGATTACTTTACAGAAAACAATGGGTAGATATTGAAGATTCTCCTACCACAGCCACCTTTTCCGGTCACATGCCAGTGGGAAGAAACGTTGGATTAGGATTGAGTGTGATTTCCGATAAAATTGGACCCGTAGAAGAGAACAATGCGTATGCCGACTTCTCATATACACTTAACTTAGGAGGCGAACACAAATTAGCTTTTGGATTAAAAGGAGGACTTACCTTTCATAAAGTAGGTCTTTTTGATCAAATTGGAAACGGAAATGTTCCAGATCCAAACGATCCGGCATTTAGTGAAAACGTGAGCAACACCTATTTAAACATTGGTTCAGGTATATTTTATTATACCGATAAATATTATGTAGCTTTTTCGGTGCCAAACATGCTAAAATCAAAACACTTAGATTTAAGAGATAACGGAGAAGAAAGACAATTTGGTTCAGAAGTATCCCACTACTTTTTAACAGCAGGATACGTGTTTGATTTAAGTCCAAACACAAAATTCAAGCCTTTTGCGATGTTAAAGTCAGCCTTTAATGCACCAACTTCACTAGATGTATCAACCAACTTTTTGTTTTTCGAGAAGTTTGAAATTGGAGCCACTTATCGTTTAGAAGACAGTTTTGGAGCCATGGTTAACTATGCCATTTCACCAAATCTTCGTATTGGATATGCGTATGATCATATCGTATCGGATTTAAATATTACCACCCCTTCTTCGCACGAGTTTTTCTTGTTGTTTGATGTAAACTTCCCGAAGAAAGTATCCCGTTCACCACGATTTTTCTAACCTAAAAAGCAATTCAAACGATGAAAAAAATATATATATCGATTCTAAGTATTGTAAGTTTAAGCCTTACACCACTTAGTGCACAGAATAAAGACACGCAAAAAGCCGATAAGCTTTTCAAGCGATTAGAATACGTTGATGCGGCACAAGAATACTTAAAGCTAACCGAAAAAGGTAAAGCTGACGGATATGTTTACAAACAATTGGCCGACAGCTATTTTAACACCTTTAACGCCTCCGAAGCCACCACCTGGTATGCCAGAGCTGTTGAAACACCACAAGATGCTGAAACATACCACCGCTATGCCCAAATGCTAAAAGCACAAGGCAAGTATGAAGAAGCCAACAAACAAATGCAAACCTTTGCCTCAAAAGCACCAAACGATCAAAGAGCAAAGGATTTTAAAGCCAACCCAAATTATCTTCCAAGCTTGTTAGACAAACAAAAGAAGTTTGACATTAAGCCATTGGATATCAACAGTGATAAATCAGATTTTGGAGCGGTATTGCACCAAAACAACCTTTACTTTACCAGTGCCAGAAACGGAGCCAGAAAAACCT
The DNA here is from genome assembly GCF_023195775.1 of Flavobacterium azooxidireducens. NCBI lineage: Bacteria > Pseudomonadati > Bacteroidota > Flavobacteriia > Flavobacteriales > Flavobacteriaceae > Flavobacterium > Flavobacterium azooxidireducens. The sequence continues at coordinate 1,359,898 of NZ_CP096205.1, read as the reverse complement.
ACGGTTGGAACGAAGAACCATTTTTGGATATTTACAAAGCTACTTATAACGTAGATGGAACCATCACTAATGCAGAAACGGTAACAGATTTGAATTCGAAATGGCACGACGGACCATCTTCACTTAGTGCAGACGGAAACACGATTTACTTTTCAAGCGAAAGCTTTAAAGAAAAAGGTGGTTTTGAAAAAGACAAATCCATCAATGCTAAATTAGGACAAGTAAACTTGTATAAAGCTACGATGGCCAACGGAAAATGGTCAAACATCACGCAATTACCATTTAACAGCAATACCTATTCAACCGGAAACCCTGCTTTGAGTAAAGACGGAAAAACGTTGTACTTTGCTTCAAACAGACCAGGTAGTATCGGCGGAACAGATATTTGGAAAGTAGCTGTTAATGCAGATGGCTCTTATGGTGAGCCAGAGAACTTAGGTTCAAAAGTAAATACAGAAGGCGAAGAGAACTTCCCATTTGTAACTGAAGACAACAAAACGCTTTATTTTGCTTCAAACGGCAGACAAGGTTTTGGCGGATTAGATGTCTTTGCGTATGATATGACCAAAGGCGAATCAACCAACTTAGGCAAACCGGTAAATAGTGAGAAAGACGACTTTGCATTTTCATTAAATGCAGAGAAAAACATCGGATTTTTATCCACTAACCGCTCTGGTGTAGACAATATTTACCTAGCCACTCCGGTTTGTGGGGTAGAAGTAATTACACTTGTTAGCGATGCTAAAACAGGTAAAGCACTAGCCAATGCCAAAGTAGCCATTGTAGATGAAAAGAAAAACGTGATTGCAACAGAAACCACAGGAGCCAATGGCGAGGTGGCGTATTATGTAGAATGTAACAAAACCTATACGATTCAAGCCACCAAAGACGGTTATGAGAGCAACACCTTCCCTGTAGCAGCCAGCAAAGGCGAATCAAGAAAAGTGGAAGCTTCGTTGAACCCAATTGAAGATATTGTAACGGATAAAGAAGTAGTATTAAAATCAATTTTCTTTGAGTTCAATAAGAGTAACATCACCCAAGAAGGAGCTTTTGAGTTAGACAAGCTGGTTCAAGTATTGCAAAACAACAAGAACATGGTTATCTTAGTTAAAGCCCACACAGATAATAGAGGAAGCGACAGTTACAACTTGAGATTATCAGATGCAAGAGCAAAATCAACCGTTCAATACATCTTGTCAAAAGGCATCTCGAAAGATCAAATCTCAGGCAAAGGAATGGGCGAATCAGAACCAAAAGTAGACTGTAAAGAAGCTTGCACCGAAGAACAACACGCAGAGAATAGACGAAGCGAGTTCTTGATTGTGAAGAAGTAAGATTGTCTTTTAAAGTAAATAGTTTATTAAAACCGGATTTTTAAGTCCGGTTTTTTTATGCTATTTTAATAACCATTTTATTTTTTGATATTATAAATTCTAATACCTACTTAATATCTCAATTCAACTAATTTCATTTACAAATATTGGTGTTGTTTTAATGCAAATTAACGTTGTATAAGAATTGCATATACAAGTGCAAAAGGGGGTATTATTTATTGTCTATAGTCGTTTATTAATGCTTTTTAGCTTATCAAATTGCTTTTATGATCAACTTTATGCGAGGTCAATACTATTTGATATACAACATTAATTCTAACTGTTTCTAAATCAATTGAAGTGATTATATCAAGTGCTAAATGTTTGATAATGATTACGAATAATATTTTGCTTGATTTAGCGAATAGTGAACTGGTTTACAAAAGAGGAGAGTTAAGAATAATTCATTTTATATTTTTAAAACAAGTATTAAAATTAACTTATTTTAATACCATTTAGACATAAAAAAAGCCTGAAATTAATCAGGCTTCTTGAAATAGTAAAATATTTAATTTTTATTCGATTGTAAAATTATCAAAAACTAAATCATAAGGTTGTCCGCTTCCGATTTTTAATGCAAATAAGTTGGCAGAAAAATTGGTTAAATTTATTGGACCATCTATAGTTGTTAAATCAAGCGTTATTTGAACCCATTGACCGCCAGTGTTAATAGCACCACCGTATTGATTATTTGCTGCAACACCAACCGTTTTAGTTGCTAATACTTCACCTAAATTAAATGCAAAATATCCGCTAGTTTCTTTATACACATTTAAAGATAAAGATTTTGTTCCAGAAGTTCCTTTCATCCAAAAACGAATTTTTGTTGGATTTTCAGGTAATCCACTGTAGGCTAATGTTGTAAAAACAAAATCATTACCTCCTGCACCTGTTGTGTTAATACGAAGCGAGTTACTGTTTTCTATTCCGGTTCCTGCACTTTGTGTGGCATAAGCTTGAAGACCGAAAGAGTTTAAAGATCCGGTAAAAGCACTCCAATTTTCAAAATCTCCGCCTGGGAAAAGCAACACAGAATTTTCTCCTGGTTCTTCAGGTTCTTCTGGTATTGGTTCACCTAAAACATCTTGGTCAAGTTTAATATCGTTTGCAATACGTGCAACAAATTGAAAGTCTGAACTAAATTTTGTCATTACACCTCTCACTTTTCCACTTTTAAATGGAATAATACTTCCGGCATAAGTTGCAAAACTTCCTGTTCTAAAAATTACAGTGTTATCATCAATATCTCTAATAGTTCTGTTTGTAGAGCCTCCTAAAACAACATTAGGATCGTAATATGGCTTACCCATTTCTGCAGCTAAAAATTCAACTTCACTTAATTCGATAAGTTTATTAATATAATTATTGTTCTTGGCTTGCATAACTGTAACATGGTGTACAAGGTCTTCTTCAGATTTATAATCACATGATAAAAGAATTACATCTTTTACACTGTTTTCTGCAATTCTTCCTACATTGTTATTAAACAATTGACCTAAAACTAAAGAACTATGATTAATTTGAAAGTATAAATTATTTAATTTAATAAATACTTTTCTTCCAACTTCAAACCCTTTTGTATAGGTGTTATAAACGTCAACAGCAACGCTAAAACCTTTTCCATCTGCAGATTCCATTGAAATGGTTTTAAAGAAGTTTCCTCCGCCATCACTAGAAGTAATATAAGCTTCAAGATAGGCGTCTTCTGCAGAAACATATTGGGTTGCAGATGAACTAGCAAGAGCATATAATTCTGTAGCCGTTACATTAGCGGTAAGACCGTTTGTTGCATCAACACACGAAGAAATTGGTGTGCTGTAATCGTCATCATTAGCACAGCCAAAAGTAAGGCCGACTAAAAGAAATGAATAAAAAATGTTTTTTAAAATAGATTTCATAGCTTTTTTTTAATATATAATAAAATTGTCAACTTCAAAACCAGCGGTTAAAGTACTTGTATTACCCACCGCTTTAAAAGCAATGTTAAAAGGTCCTTCAATTGCTGACAAGTCAAAATTACCCGAAGAAACGAATGTAAAATTTGAATCACTCGATTGAGGCATTCTAAAGTTACTAGTAATACGAGTCCATGTTGCCGTAGTTACATTGCTGTCATAATTGGTAGAAATATAAACATCAAAGGTGTTAGAAGGATTGCTTAAGAAACTATGTGCAGATTCAAAGATTAATCTTTTCCCAATGTTAGAATCAAATTCAAATTTTGGAGATATTAACCAAGCAATATTTGAAGGTTCACCAGACTGAAAGGATGAAAATCTAACAGTTCCATTACTGCTAAATGTTTTTTCTGTCCAATTTATACTACCAGCCTCAACATGTGTTGACCAGCCTTCAAAACTAACAGGAGCATTATTTGTTGCTGTTTGAAAGTCTTCAACATAAACAGGAACAGTTATTTCTGGGATTGCAAAATCATCATCACTTACACATGAAATGGTGATAAGCGAAATAAGAACAAAGGTGAATTTTAATAAATTTTTCATTTTTCTTTTCTTAATAATTAAAAGTTAACATATAAGTTTAAGAAGTAATTACGTCCAAATCCATAGAAATATCTTGGACCAAATGAACGAGCAGGACCTTGGTGATCTCTGTCAACTTCTGTAAAACTAGCATTACGTCCTTGTTCAAAACCGCCTGTTTTATAGCGTTGATCGAATACATTGTTTAAACTTGCAAAAAATCCAAACGTTTTATTGTTGATTCTCCAAGATTTACCGCCTACCAAATTTACTAAAACTACCGATTCAAATTGCTCTTGTTTTAAATATTTTCTAACGTTTTCTTCAGAAGCATCAGGCAAAGAAAGACCAATTGGGCTATCTGGATCTAACACAAAATTATCTGTACGCATTAAAGCAGCAATGTCTAAATAATTATTATCTAAATAATTTGCGTTTGCACCAATCCACCAGAATTTAGGATTTCTATATTCTATCCCTAAAGATGCAGCTGTTTGCGGCATACCGGATTGTTTATAGTTTTTTAGTTTTGCTTCTCCTAAATCAAAAACACCTTTTAAGTTATCTATGTTTAAAGAAACATTAGGGTTGTTGGTATAAATATGTTGTCCATAGCCAATAACCCCATTAAGCTTGATTGTTTGAGAGATTTGATATTCTGCACCAAACTCAAGACCCAAATTTTGTTTGTCTAAACCATTAACAATTTCGGCAACAAAACGATTTCCTTCTGAACCAGAACCAACAACTCCAAGTCCTTCGGCAAAGAAAAACCCGATTTCAGTTGCATCTTGAATTTTAGAATAATAACCTGTTAAACGACTTTTAAACTTTGGTGCTCTTATGATGTAGCTCGCGTCAACACTAGAAATAGTTTCGCTTTTTAAATCGTTTGTAATAGCGTTGTTTAAACGAGCATTTGGAAACGTGTTTCTCATTGTTGGAGCCTTAGTCATATAAATGGCATTAAAATCAAATAAATGACGACCTGTTAATTTATATGTAAATCCTCCTTTGAAACCAAAGTTTTCAAAAATAGCTTTTGCTCCTTTGCCCAAAGAAGATTCAGGATAAATACCATTTTGATATAAACCTTCTCTTTGGTATTGTGTGCGAGTATAGTTTTGTGCTAAATAGAAGTCAAATTTATCATAAGTAAATTTAAACTGAGTAAATGCATCTACCACATCTGCGTGAAGAATGTAGTTGTAGCCATAACGGTCACCAACTCCAACGCTTCTGTCTGGGTTTCTCAAGTCTGCTTGTTGCTCACTTCCCAAAAAGAATGGGTCATAATCCAAGAAATACTCACCTCCCAAAAGATCTAGTACATTTTGAAAATTTTCAGATTTTAATTTTCTGTAATTCACTCCGGCATTCATAATAATGTTGTCAGAAACAGAAGAATTAAAAATAGAGTTTGCCGTAAACATTTTGTCATCTGTTCTATCTTCATAAAGAACATAAACGCTTCTTCCCGGTTCTAATACATTGTTCGTGTTTGCCTGATACATTGCGTCCCAGTTAACTTGTCTGTCTGTTAAGAATCGTGCATTTTGAGCAGCTTCAAAATCAGGAGTCCATACGCCATTATCGTGCAATGTAGTAAAGTAACTCGGTAAGTTTCTGTAATAAGTTGGATCTGGATTATCTGCTTTATAAAAATCTAAACGAGAGTTTCCAATTTTACCTGTTTGATAAGAAACGTTTGTTTGAAGTTTACTTTTGTTAGTAAGTTTCCAATAGTGGCTCAAAATTAAAATAGGTTCTTCTAAATCTTTATCTCTAGAATTTCTTTTTTTACCATCTTGCCAACCCCAATAAGAGTTGTAGTTTATACCAGCAATATTGTTTGCTTCTTCCGTATTTGGTGAGTTTTTACCTCTATTATTCTGAGCATAAATGCTAGTGAAATTTAGACTGTGATTTTCATTAAATCTTTTTTCAACACTGGCAAAAAGAGATTTTGCGTCATAATCTGTTCCTTCAAATTGAGCTTCATTTGCCCATCTACCAGAGGCAGAAACTACAAACGCCCATCCTTTTTGATTCATTCCAGAGGCATGTGTAACCATACTTCTCCAGTTATAATTGGTGTTGGCACCTGAAAATGAAATTCTTGTCCCTTTTCTAAAAACAGAAGCTCTTGTGTTAATGGTTTGAGTTCCTAAAACTCCTCCAAAAGTATAATCAACTGGAGCAGAACCATTGGTGAATTCTTGATTTCTTGTAGCATCATTTAAACCTCCCCAGTTACCCCATTGTGGTCTACCATCATACAATTTGTTCATCATTACACCATTAATCATAGTCGAGCCATATTCATTATCCAAACCTCTAACTCTAAATCTAGCTTGACCAAGATTAAAAGCAGCTGTTTGAAGAAATACATCTCTTGAAGCTTGAAGTAATCCCGAAGTGTTTTCAGAACCACTATTATCATCACCTAAATCGTTTTCTGTTAAAGTAATTAAACTTAGCTGTTGTTCTACACGCATGTCTTCTTCAAACACAATTATTCCTAAATCAAGTAGTTGATTTTCTTCAACTTCAATGTTCAAAAGCTGTCTAGAATATCCGTCACTTTTTAGTTCAAGTAACTGATTTCCGGCTGGAACATCTTCTAATAGAAAAACACCATCAGAAGAAGTCAATCTCATTAAGGTAGTGTTTTGAACTGTTACAATTACGCTCTGTAACGGTTTTTGTGTTTTAGAATCAACCACTTTTCCGGTAATTTTTCCCGGGTTTTGTGCCATTCCTAAGAACACTTGCATCACAAGTAAAATACTAAAAACAAGTTTTTTCATAAATAAAATTATAATTATTTTTAATTTTTGTTAAGTTAATTATTTCTTAACAGCCTGCAAATGTACATTATTTAATAATATTATTTACTTTTGGTGCGAAGTTTGTATCAAACTTGACAGTAATTTAATATACAATTTATGAAAATTAAACAATTTATTGCGGCTTTTCTTGTCATTTCCTCAATGAACAGCGTCATTGCTCAGGACAAAAAATTTAAAGTGCATACCGTTGCATTCTACAATCTTGAAAATCTTTTCGATACAAAAGATGACGAAGGAGTTAATGATTCAGAATATACACCGGCAAATGGTTGGACAAAAGAAAAATATCAACAAAAATTAAGAAACCTCGAAAGAGTAATTTCTGAAATTGGCACCAGCGATCAACAAACCAATTCTCCTGTCATTTTAGGCGTTTGCGAAATTGAAAACAGAGGTGTTCTCGAAGATTTAATCAAAATGCCAAAATTAGCAGCAAAAGATTACGGCATTGTTCACTACGATTCTCCAGACAAAAGAGGAATTGATACCGGTTTCCTTTACCAAAAGAAACATTTCACCCCAACAAGTTCAGTCAATATTCCTTTAATGATTCAAAACATTGACGGTAGCGGAAATAGAGTGTACACCAGAGACCAATTATTAGTAACCGGATTTTTAGATGGCGAAGAAATGCATTTCATCGTAAACCACTGGCCTTCCCGTTCCGGTGGAGAAAAAAGAAGTAGCCCTTACCGTGAAGCAGCTGGAGCTTTAAACAAAAAAATTATCGATTCACTTCAAAAAATCAATCCGGATGCCAAAGTAATAACGATGGGCGATTTAAACGATGGTCCTTATAATAAGAGCGTTAAAAAATTCCTAGGTGCAAAAGCTAAAAAAGAAGACGTAAAGCCTGGCGAGATATTCAACCCTATGGAAGAAATGTCAAACAAAGGAATTGGTTCGCTTGCCTACCGTGATGCGTGGGATTTATTCGATCAAATGATGTTCACAGAACCTTTCATCCGTAAAGATTACGATTCTTTCCGTTTTTGGAAAGCAGGCGTTTTCAACAAACCCTATTTAGTACAAACCACAGGTCAATACAAAGGCTACCCACTTAGAAATTCTGGTGGCGAAGCTGGTTTTAGCGATCACTTTGCAGTATATGCTTACCTCATTAAAGAAGTAAAATAAATTCAAAAGCCGATTCAGTTCGGCTTTTTTTATTTCGTAAATTTACATTTCAAAATATAAAACCATGGCAATCCAAAAACCATTCAATCTCAACCAATGGATTGAAGAAAACCGTCACTTACTCAAACCACCCGTTGGCAATAAAAATATATACATTGATTCCGGTGATTATATTGTCATGATAGTTGCCGGTCCAAACGCCCGAAAAGACTACCATTACAACGAAACCGAAGAACTATTCTACCAACTCGAAGGAAACATCACCGTTTATGTGCAAGATAACGGAGAGAAAATTGCCATGGAACTCGGTCCCGGCGATATGTTTTTATTACCCGCCAAAACGCCACATTCACCTGTTCGTCAAGAAAATTCAATCGGTTTAGTCGTCGAAAGAAAACGTATTGGCCAAGAAATTCCCGACGGATTACTCTGGTTCTGCGACAATTGCAACCATAAATTATACGAAGTTTATTTTGAACTCAAAGACATCGAAAAAGATTTCTTAGGTCATTTTCAACACTTCTATAATTCCCAAGAACTCCGAACCTGCCAAAACTGCGGCACCGTCATGGAAACCGATCCGCGATTTATCGCAAAATAATTAAATCAGCGAATCAGCGGCAATTTTTTTCGCCACTGATTCGCTGATTTTTATAAAAAAAATTCAGTAGTTTTTTCGGCAGACAATTCCCGCTGTCCGTTACAAGTTTTTCAAAAAAAATTAAGTTTTGCAAGCCACCCAAAGAGCTTCCGCTGGTCGCTTTTGTTTGGCAGCAAAACTAAAAATTTTTCTCAAAAAAGCTTTCCACTACCATCGGGGCTGCAATTCACTGCTCCACAACAAAATCAGTTTTCCAAAACAAAAAAAATCGGTATCTTCGCAAAAAAATATAACAAAAACCTTTAAAAAAGTTATAATGTCAACAATCGCACAACAATTCGGTATGACCGAAGCCCTGAAAATATTAGGCATAAAACCCATCAACGAAGGAACTTCCACCGGAAACAACCATTTTTCCAATGGTGAAATCATCGAAAGTTATTCTCCCGTAGATGGTCAATTAATCGCAAAAGTAAAAGCGTCCACCGCAGCCGATTACGAAAAAGTAATGCAAACTGCCACCGAAGCATTCAAAACTTTCCGTTTAATGCCAGCTCCTCATCGTGGCGAAATCGTTCGTCAGTTTGGCGAAAAATTGAGAAAGTACAAAGAACCACTCGGAAAATTAGTTTCCTACGAAATGGGAAAATCACTCCAAGAAGGTTACGGCGAAGTGCAGGAAATGATTGACATTTGCGATTTTGCAGTAGGTTTATCACGTCAATTACACGGTTTAACGATGCATTCAGAACGTCCCGGACACAGAATGTACGAACAATATCATCCGCTTGGCGTAGTCGGAATTATTTCGGCTTTTAACTTTCCGGTTGCCGTTTGGTCTTGGAATACCGCTTTGGCTTGGATTTGTGGCGACGTTTGCGTTTGGAAACCATCCGAAAAAACTCCACTTTGTGGCGTTGCTTGTCAAAACATCATCGCAGAAGTGTTGAAAGAAAATAATCTTCCGGAAGGAATCTCGTGTTTAATCAACGGCGATTACAAAGTTGGCGAATTAATGACGCACGATAAACGTGTTCCTTTAGTTTCGGCAACCGGTTCAACCCGAATGGGTAAAATTGTTGCTCAAGCTTGTGCCGCTCGTTTAGGAAATTCATTGTTAGAATTAGGTGGAAACAACGCTATCATCGTCACTCCGGATGCCGACATCAAAATGACGGTTATCGGTGCCGTTTTTGGAGCCGTGGGAACAGCCGGACAACGTTGTACTTCAACGCGACGATTAATCATTCACGAAAGTATTTATGATAAAGTAAAAGATGCCATTGTTTCAGCCTACAATCAATTACGCATCGGAAATCCATTAGATCAAAACAACCACGTTGGACCTCTAATTGATGTGGATGCCGTAGAATCATACAAAAAAGCCTTAGAAAAAGTAGTTTCCGAAGGCGGGAAACTAATCGTTCCGGGCGGTGTTTTATCCGGAGAAGGTTATGAAAGTGGTTGCTATGTAAAACCAGCCATTGCCGAAGCAAACAATTCATTTGAAATCGTGCAACACGAAACATTTGCTCCGGTTTTATATTTACTAAAATATTCCGGCGATGTACACAATGCCATCGAAATTCAAAATGGTGTTGCTCAAGGATTATCATCTGCGATTATGACCAATAATTTACGTGAAGCCGAAGCTTTTCTATCAGTTGCCGGTTCAGATTGCGGAATTGCCAACGTAAACATCGGAACTTCCGGTGCCGAAATCGGCGGAGCTTTTGGAGGCGAAAAAGACACAGGCGGTGGTCGCGAATCAGGATCTGATGCTTGGAAAATTTATATGCGAAGACAAACCAATACAATCAATTATACAACCAGTTTGCCCTTGGCACAAGGAATTAAATTTGATTTGTAGTCTTGAGAACATAGAATATAGAACATAGAGAATAGAAAGCCTTGCAAATTTTATTATTTGCAGGGTTTTTTAGTAATATTATTGAAAGGTCAAAGAATATGATTTATTGTCTCACACAAGAAATTTATAGGTGTTTTTAAAATTAACGAGTTTTTTATTTTACATTTTCTTGTTTAAGTTTGTTATCATGATAAATTATAAGAGGTTACTTTTTTTCATTTATATTTTTCAAAATAATTTAAAACCACTAATTATATTCTATCAATTTTGACAAAAGGTTTATCAAAAATATTTAATGAATGAGTTTAAAGTATAGAAATAATTCTACAAAAAAACGAAAAAATTCTACAAGCTAAATTTTTACTTTTTTATATTTTAGCAGTGAATTTATGAATTAAATAAGAGTATATCAATTCTATAATTAAATTTCGTGTCGATAATATTTTAAATTATTAATCAATAAATTTTATAAAATGAAGAAGTTATTAACATTTAGTTTTTTTATCATATCTTTTTATTCTTTTGGACAAACAGAAAATAAAATTTCAAAAGATGAGTATAAGAATATTGGTTTTTTCAATATTACAAAATTTGGATATATTGGCGTTACTAATCTCAAACAAGAACGCTTTATAGAAGGAGAAGGAAATATTTTTTCAGATTTAGAGACAGACAAAGCCCATGCTTGGAGTCTTCAAACTATTAATGGATATTTTTTGTCACCATCATTTTCTTTAGGGATTGGGGTTGGTCTTGATGGCTATCATAATCCTGATTTCAACACATTGCCTGTTGTTTTAGATACACGGTTTTATTTTTCTGATGATAGCGATTCTTTTTATACTTTTTTAAATATTGGACCAAGTGTACGAATTGGAGGAGAGAATTCAAAGTTTAGAAAAGGTATGGTTTTTAACATTGGAGCAGGCTATAAATTCAAAGTAGCAAACAATTTGTTTTTAGTTTCAGATATTTATTATGCTCACAAAACAGTTAGTTTTACTGATGAATGGATTGGAACATCAGACGATGTTATTAAAGCAAATGGGTTTGGATTAAGTTTAGGAGTGATTTTCTAATTTATATTATTAACCAATTAATTTATTATTTATGAAAAATTATTTTGTCAATTTTTTATCTGCTCTATTGTTAATTTCCTGCTCAAATGATATTGAAAAAGAGGAGACTAGTTTAGTTTTAGATTCCAGAAAAATGAAAGCATCGCTTGTTGATGGTAGATTACATTTTAATTCTTTGGATGATTTTAAGAATTCTATAGAGTATTTAAAAACTCTGAAGGACGAAGAAGTTGAAGCCATAATGTATGAATATTACGATGAAGGTTTTATGCCATTATATCCATTTTATAAAGAAGAGGATGAAGTATTGATTAGAGAATTTGTAGAGAAAAAGAAAGATCGTTTAAATCAAGGAAGCATAGTCATGAGAACTGATGAAAGTATTGTTGAGGATGATGAAATTGGTGATGATGATCCGGAAGCTTATGTTGAACCAGATGATGATTTAATTAGGTGATGATTATTTTGCAGGGTTGCTAAACTTTGAAAGAGAGATTGTAGTTGAAGATAAACTTTATAGATATACTCATGAAGGAGTTTTTAGAGTAAAACTAGACAAGAAAGTTGATTTAGATGTTTATATATTAGAGAATAATATTAATGAGATTAATATCCCTGATCCAAATACTATTCAAAGAGGATTGGTACAAGTAACCCCAACAATTGAAAGATTTGCACCTCAAACCATTGGAGGTTGTGGTTCTCAAGTTCATGTAATTCAGCCATATGAACAATATCCTATTTTTTATAATGATTTTGTTAATTCTGATTGTTATGGAAATAATTTTGGTGGTGGAGGAAGTTATTCAGTAGGCTCTGGGACAACTCCCTCTCCTAATCATACGGAGAGTATGAAAAATTATATGAAAAATTTACTGCCTTGTGATTCTCAAAGTGGAGGAATATTTGGTTGGAATCCATTCGGGACAAGTAGAAAATGCCATTCATACCATAGTAGTAATCATAGAGTAAAAACTAAATATTGGAATGAAAACTTATTAGTTTACACATCTATAGGTGTAAAAGTAAAGCATCAAAGAAAAAATTGTTGTTGGTGGTATGCTAGAAACACAGACGAAGTAGCACTAGTTATAAATCAAGCAATGTTTGCAATCACCTATCAAAATCAAATTCCAAATTATAATGCCATGCCAACATCTTCGTCCAATAATCAAAGATTGTACTACTATGATGGTAAATTCTATGATAATTTTTCTGCTTCTTATATGGTAGCTACAGGATGGACTCCATCAAGTGATTTTCTTGTTCCAAAGACACCTTTTCAAGAGGATATCATAATACAAGAATTTATAGATTTACCAATATTAAGAAATATGAATGATATTGAAATTGAAGCAAAGGAAATTAATAAACAGTTTTGGGAACAGGGAGTTTGGAATGGTGTAAACACATTATTGAGTCGGTTTGGCAAAACACCAAGAAAAATGACTTATATTTTAACAACACCACAAAAAGTATATGTTAATTACATAGATCTTACACAGCGAAAGACAAATGAAAAAAAGATTGTAGATGTACTTGATTATGATTGGGGTGGTACAATTAGTTTCAAATGGACTATTAATGGTGATGGTAGCTGGTCTAGCAATATAAATGACTGGAGTAATCCTCTTTCGTATGTAAAAGCATTTGATTTTACTGATTTGACTGATTTCGAAACACTTTCCATGGATTTTGTAGGTATGTCGAGAAGAGGTAATGCGTGGAAAGGTAGTAGAATAGTTTATAAAAAAGAATAATTCTTATTTCATCAATATTTAAAACCCTGCAAATAATAAAATTTGCAGGGTTTTTTTACGCAACTTTTTCATTGTTTTAGCATCTATTTAATAACCAAAAAAAATAAACAATGAAAAAGATTTTTTTACTATTGGCTTGTATGCCTTTATTTCTTGCAACGTCATGCAATAATGATGATGATGATGTAAACTGTACTCTAGTGGCTTTAGCAGGTTTAAACGTTACTGTTAAAGATGCTGTTACTGATGAAGTTTTGTCAACAGGAGTTATGGTTATTGCACAAGATGGAACTTACACGGAAACATTAGAGCAATTACCAAATAATGAAATTCCCGTTTTTATTGGAGCTTGGGAACGAGTTGGAACGTATGTGGTAACAGTTTCCAAAGAAGGTTATCAAACATTTACCTCAGAACCAATTGTTGTAACTGCTGATGTTTGCCATGTTATTCCAGAACTACTAACGGTGGAACTTCAACCCAATTAAGACTGTTTGTTTTGTTTTAAATACGAAAACCCTGCTAAACTTGATGTTTAGCAGGGTTTTTACTTCGTAATCTTGTCATTCCAACTTAATGAGATTCCTCTTTCGTCGGAATGACAAAAATGCGTGAAAATCGTATCAATTATTTCGTTTTCTTCACATACTGCGTCAAAATAAAAATAGTTTGATTTTCAACTCTTCCTTCAATAAGATTTGCATCATCCCAAACTAATTTAATATTATGAACAGCGGCACCTCTTTTAGCTGTAAAATTGGCACCTTTAACATCCAAATCTTTAATCAAAACCACAGAATCACCATCTTTCAAGATGTTTCCGTTGGAATCTTTATGGATGATTTTACCTTCGTCGTCATCGGCTTCTCCGGTTGCTTTTGCCCATTCTAAGGCATCTTCTTCCAAATACATCATCTCCAGTAAATCGTGGTTTTTTAATCGAGCTAACATCCGCCAAGACACAATTTGCACCGGTAAATGTTCGCTCCACATGCTTTCATTCAAACCACGCCAATCTTCAGGATTTGTTGTCTCCGAATTTTCAATTTGATTCTTTAGATTTTGAGTAATTAAAAGACTGTTTTCTAAACTTTCTTCTGTTTTGGGAGCAACAGTGTAAACCACCAAATCTTCCTCTAGACCACTAATTTCACATTTAGAATCACTGCGGTCTCTTAATTTTTTTTCGGTAATAGCCACTTTATATATTCAAATTATAAATTAAAACAAGCACCAATATTAAATTGGAATTGGTTATTTAATTTATCATAACCCTCTATTTTGTTTTTGTATTTTGCAATAGGAAAACCAACTTCTGAAAACACGCCAAATCCATCAGAAAAGAAATAACGAGCTCCTAAGTGGCCACCAAAGTTTCTTAATCCTAAATTTAAACCAGGATAAACATCAAAATTTGAAGGTAGGCCAATTACGCTACCCAGATTTGCGTTAAAACGAGCTTTTAAATCAAAGCGGTCTTCAAATTTAGCTCCTTCGAATCCAGCAGGTTCATCAACACCTAAAAGGTATCCTGTTTGTACACCAACTGACATGTTTTCGCCAATTCCGTGGTCATAAAATAAAACAATTCCGGTTCCGTGGTCTTGAATATTGGCCCCTACCTGAAATTTTTGGTCTCCTTTTCCGCTATAAGCTTGTGCATTAGCTAAGAAACCACTCAAAATCAATCCAAATGTAAATAGTTTTTTCATCGTTAAAAAATTTTCACAAATATAAACAATTCTGTTTTAACATTAAACTACTAATTTCTACCTTTTTCGTTTGGATAAAGTTGTGGCAAGGGCTCGCTTTGCCAGTATTCCTTAGAATTAACATTAAAAATGGTAAGTGGGCCATGAAAAGCAGCACCAGTATCAATATTCCAAACACAGGCTTTGTTTATTGGAATGGTTTCGTTTATGCGAGTGGTTGGTGTATGTCCCAAATAAATCTCGTTGTATAAAGTGAACCTTTTCGGATAATAAGGATTTTCTTTAGTGAGCATTGGATTTAATGAAAGAGCGGTTTCCCACAATGTTCTATCCCAATAAAATAGTTTTGGAAAATACTCAAAAGCTATCCCATTCACATTCGTAAAACCGGCATGAATGAACAATCTATTTTGTTCGTCTAGATAATAGTCTTTTAACTGATTTTCTAAAAAATCGATGTGTTCTAACCGAGTTGCATGCGAAACTTTTTCATACGCATCAATGGTTGATTGACCGCCGTGCTTAAACCATTCTTGATTATAATCGTTTGTTTTTAAATAATTTAGAAGCAATTCATCGTGATTTCCTCTGATAAAAACACAAGGTTGTTTTTTGCTTAATTCGATTATAAAATTGATTACTTGAGGCGATTCACTCCACCCATCAACATAATCACCTAAGAAAATTAATGTATCATTTTTTGTGGCTTGGCTTCTTTCGAGTACTTGATGTAAAGCTCGAAGACCTCCGTGAATGTCACCGATTACAAATGTTTTAGTCATTGTTAAAGGAAATGGTTTTTTTACAAATGTAATTAAATTTTAACATTTCCTACACTTTTTGGGGAAAACCAAACTGTTAAATAGAAATAGTTTTACACCGTAATATTACAAGTACAAGGAATTCCCGAATTTTTTTAAAAAAACCAGCAAGCTATTGTTATTCAATGGTTTTGCAACAAAATCTTTTGTCAAATTTAAAATGTAATATCATGAAATCAATTAGTAAAAATGCACCACTACATAATTTAAAAACTGTTTTCTTTTCGTTATTGTTTGTTAGTTTTTTCTCTTTTTTTGTTTCTTGTACCACCGATGAATCAGATGAATTGATTTATAATTCTATTGCGGAAGAGGTGGAGGTTTTGGCTAATGATGAGGAGAACCAACCAATAAAAGATGGAAGTATAAAACCATAAAGTTAATTTCGTATTTTTGAAAAAAACTATTTTTTGAAAAGGCATCTTTTTTCTATTTTAATTGGAAGTATCTTTTTGATTGGTTGCAACCAAAAAAAAGATACTTTTAGTTATTATGATAAAAATCAAACGGATAGTTTGTTTTCTCTATTAGAAAATGATAGAATTGATCCAAAACAAAAATTAAAAATTGCAAATTCAATTGAAGTTACAATACAAAATCAAAAAGATATTGATACTATTCTTTTAAAACAATATCACAAACTAGCTTATTTTTATGAGCTAGAGGGTAATTTAGAAAAATGTAATTCTATTTATTATGACTTAATTGAAAAAGCAGAAAACATAAACAACAACAAATATATTGCAATTGGTAATTATAATTTAGGAAATTATTACTACAATAAAACTAAATATGACAGTGCTTATTATTTTTTTAACAAAGCAGAAAAACGAGCTGTAAATTTAAATAGTTCATGGATCTATGCTAAAGTTTTAAATATAAAAGCAATTATTTTATTAAACAAAAGAGATTATGTTTTGTCAGAAGTTTATTCAATAAGAGCTTTGGATATTGCAAAAAAGAATGAGTTTTATGATATTTTATATAACAATTACTTAACTTTAGGAAATTCACAATTTGGATTAAACAATTATAACAAAGCAATTCATTATTTTGAAAAAGCTATAGAAGCTTCATATTACCTTACTAATGAACATGACTACTTATATTTAAAAGCTCAACCCTACAATTATATTGCAAAAGTTTACATCAAACAAAATGAATTTAAAAAAGCAATTGAATTAATTCAAGAGGCATTCAAGTTTGATGACTATAAAAAAACTGATCCTATTATTTACTGCTATTTAAAGCAAAACTTAGCCTATTCGAAATACAAATTAGGCGATAAAACCCAATGGAAAGAATTTCAGAACCTCTTGAAAATAGGCGATAGTATTGATAATATTCCCATTCAAATGGTTAATAATGCTCATTTGGCCGAATATTATTTTGATCTAAAAGAATTTGAAAAAGCGAAAACGCATGCGTTAGCGGCTAAACAAATGGGGCATCAAACCCAGTTTTTTGATGATGAATTGGCGGCCTTGGATTTGTTGGCTAAAATAGAACCTCAGAATGCCAAAGACTATTTGGAAAGAAGAATTGAATTAGCCGATAGTTTACAAACCGTAGAACGATTGTCAAGAGATAAATTTGCCAGAATTGAATTTGAAACCGATGAACTAGCCACACAAAAAAATGAAGTAGAAGCCAAAAACCAATTGCTTGTGCGAAGATTTTGGATTATTTTTGGCTTTAGTACCTTACTTCTTTTAGTGTTTTTTCTATGGTTTAAAATTCATAAACAAAGAATCAAAAACAAAGAATTGTTATTAATTCAAGAAAATCAAAAAGCCAACGAAGAAGTCTATCAATTAATGTTAGACCAACAACAACAAATTGAAAAAGGAAAGCGTTTGGAAAAGCAACGCGTTTCAATGGAATTGCACGATGGTGTAATGGGACGATTAACTGCCGTAAGAATGAACTTATTTCCATTAATTATGACGGAAAACAGTGAAAAAACGGATCAATTTTTAGCTCAACTTGATGGAATTCAAGCCGTGGAAAAAGAAATTCGATCTATTTCTCACGAACTTAACTCAAATGTTTTTAATGAAAACAGCAACTTTGTTTCGGTAATCAATCAATTATTTCAGGAAATAGAACATCATGCCCGTCTGCATTTTGATTTACAAATTAGCGACGACATCCCATGGAATTTAATGGATACGTCACTAAAAATTAACCTATACAGAATACTTCAGGAAGCCTTGCAAAATATAGAAAAATATGCTGAGGCTAAAAAAGTGACTGTCACCATGTTTCACAAAGAAAACCAGTTGAATCTTGAAATTATAGACGACGGCAAAGGTTTTGATACTTCGATAAAACGAACCGGAATTGGACTAAAGAATATGCAAACAAGAGTGAATTTGTTAAATGGACAATTTTCAATT
Source organism: Flavobacterium azooxidireducens (assembly GCF_023195775.1). Lineage (NCBI taxonomy): Bacteria > Pseudomonadati > Bacteroidota > Flavobacteriia > Flavobacteriales > Flavobacteriaceae > Flavobacterium > Flavobacterium azooxidireducens. The sequence continues at coordinate 1,341,808 of NZ_CP096205.1, read as the reverse complement.
GACTCAAAACCAGGAAAAGGTGTAAAAATAATTTTGTTAATTCCGATTTAAATTTTTACTTTCACAACAAACCAATTTTTTATGAAAGTCAGACTATTCATGCTCGATGACCATCAAGCGATGTTGGAGGGATACAAAGCAATATTGAGCATGAACCAGAACTTTGTTCTTGAAACTACAGACGCTCATTCATGTGAACAAGCCTATAACATCATAACTCAACCTGAAAAATTTGGCACGTTTGATTTTGCATTTCTTGATTATAGTGTTCCGGTTTTTGAGGCTCAACAATTGTATTCGGGCGAAGATGTAGCTTTGTTGGTTAGAAAACATCATCCTTCTACTAAAATAATGGTATTAACTTCTCACTATGACGGCATCCGATTGTTTGAATTAATCAAAAAAGTCCAACCCGAAGGACTTTTAGTAAAAAGTGATTTTAAACCACAAGACTTGAACAAGGCCATTGAAGTTATTCAAAAGGGCGAAAATTATTATAGCGAAACAGTTATTAATAATCTCAAAGAAAAGCTCCTCAGCCATGGACTTTTGGATTCTATAGACAGAAAGATTATCCAGCTAATTGCAGAAGGTTATCAAATTAAAACCATTGCAGAAAAACTAAATCTCTCGCAAGACACGATTAAAAAAAGAAAAAGTAAAATCAAAGATTTATTGGGCATAGAAAAAGGCAACGACGAAGATTTGTTGTTGGAATGCCGTAGGCTAAATTTAATTTAAGTTCTTACTTTTTTTGGTTTTAACATTTTTTACACTTTTAGTGTAATACCCTTTTTTTTCATGATTGTAATTTTACCACATCAAATTACTGCAGAATTATTTGATGTTTAAAAAAACAATTAATTAATAAATTTTAAAAATTATTTATCATGAAAAAATTAGTATTTGGCTTAATTGCTATGGTTATGTTTAGTTTTGTTGGGAATGCTCAAGATTTCACAAAGGAAGTTCAATTAGAAAATAATAAATCTGAGCTCTTTGCTTACAACGAATTAGAAAATTTTGAATTAAGTAAAAATAATATTCGTACAAAATTATTTTGTATAACAACATCGTGTTGTGGTCTTGGTCCTTTTTCTGTTCAAATTTGGTCTCAAACCACTTGCTATTATGGTTCTGTTCATAATATGACAAATTCAATAAATGGACAAATAGAAGAAGTTGAAATTATTTTTGAAGAAAAAATAAAAGAAAAAGAATTGCAAGTAACACAAGATTTTTTATTACCAACACTTAACAAAGGTGAGTATGTAACAATTCCAAAAGGAACATATTCAGTTATTGATGGAAATAAATTAATGATAACACCACCACAAACACAAGCTAGAATTGCAGTAGTTTGTGTTACAAGAGTTATAAAAGGTGAGTTTTTTGGACATCCATATAGCTCAACTGTAACTTTATGTTTTGCATATCTAACTAGTGCTAGAACATCAAACAATTCTACAGGAGATACTTTAGTTGAAGTAGATTTGAATTTGAGCGAGAAAGAATTAGCTAAAATTGATGATGTAAGTGAATTTGAAATTAAAGAGGATGTTGAAATTAAAGAACAAGGCATTTCTTATAAGTTAAGAAAAGGTAAATATAAAGTTAATAGTAATGGAAAAATTTATTTGAATTTTCAAATTACTAAATAAATTAAAAACAAACTGCCTTTTTTAAAAGGCAGTTTTTAAATCCTAATAAATATGAAAAAAAAATTTATTTACACATCAATTATTTTATTATTGATAGTTCTTTTTTTAAAAAATTGTGGTTTCCAAATAGGAAATGTTAGAATAGGACGGCAAGACGATTTTGTTGGAAATAATAAATTTGACTTTAAAAAATCAAACTTTTATAAGAATAAAATTTCAAGTGATAGCTTAGTTATTTTAAATACTTGGGCAACTTGGTGCAAACCTTGTATAGAAGAATTTCCAATTTTTCAAGAATTGCAAAAAGAGAAAAGCCATGTTGAATTTTATTTTTTATCAGTTGATAAAGACTCGCTTAAATTGTCTAATTTTTTAAATAAAAATAAGTATTTGAATGATATAACTTTTGAAAACATTTCTTATCGTAATGCGATATTAAATTCTTTAAACGGAAAAAGACCTGACGAATGGATTGATAGTTATACGGTGCCTGAAACTTACATTATTAAAAAAAGTAAAGTTGTTAAAAAAATTACTGGAAGTGTAAATTATGATGAATTGAAAAGTATAATTGAAGATTTTGAGGGCTTTTAGAAAACGTGTTTTTAAGAAATTAATCAATAAAAAATAGTGAACTATATTTATAATTTTAAATTAGAGGGTTTGTTATCCCTCTTTTTTTTACATCATGTCAAACAAAAAGAAGTTTTTCTGTTGAAAAAAAGGATGTTTCTGATGTAAAAAACTATTACAAGGGAATTTCTATTCCTGAGGATGATTTGCTTTTGATAAAAGATTTAGACGGATTCAAAAAACTAGACTCTTTAAATTTAACAACAATTCCAGATTTATTTATATTCAATCAGCAAGGCTTTTTGATTGAATATATTACTGAAAACAAAAATGAATGTATAAAAGAGCCGCTAATTTTTTTAGAAAACATAGAAAGCAAAGAATATTCAATCAACAAAAAAGTAGATTTGAAAAATTATGTAGAGTTCTTTATCAATCAATCTGGATTTGATGAGAAGTTTATCGAAAACAGAAAGTCTTACACCGTTTTTATAAACACATCAACATACACAGATAAACTTAATAAAATTAGATTTGAGGGTTTTAAGAGATTGAATATCAATAAAATTGTATTGTGTTTGCTTGGATGTTTTAAAAGAACGGTTTGCTGAATAATTTTAAAGGTCGCTGTTAATGAAAAGACACTAGAAAATAAACAGTAAAATACATATGAAACCAAAAAAAAGTTTATTTAGTATAGCATTATTAACAATCATTCTCATTATAGGAATAGTTTGGGATGGTTGGTATGAAAGAATTAAAAACCCAAATGATCCTGCAATCACACCAATTTTTATTATAATTTGTGTTGTAATTGGATGGGTTTTATATTTTATTTCTAGTAAAAACAAATAATCTCATTTAAAAACTATTAAGAAAACCCTCTCTTTATGAAAGAGTTTTGTATTTAAATCGAAATGTAAAATATCTATTCACCATGAAAAACAAATTATTCAAAATATCACTAGTATTGCTAACTTCCATTACTTTTTTATCTTCCTGTAATGTGTATAAAATTATAAACAACGAAGAAGTATTAAAAACAAACAAAGAGCAACCTTTTGAATTAGAGGGAAATAAAATGTATGTTAATGTAGTTATTGAAAATGGGGTGGAAGAAAAACTTATTTTTGATACAGGTGCTACAAAAAACATCTTGTTCGATACTTTGTTAATACCAAATTACTCCTCCAAACAAAAAGTAAATTTTGGCAAAACAAAATTACCTGACGGATCAGCCGTTAAAAATAGTTTGGTTGCGGTAAACATGAAATCACAAATGTTTGATTTCAAAAACTATGCAACGGGTGTACTTCATCATTCCTCTTCAAATTGTCGAGAAAATTCAAAAAAAGGATTAATTGGAAGTTATCCTTTACCTATACTTTTTAATGGAGGCTTATTACAATTCGATTTTGATGAACAAAAAATAGTTTTTCTAGAAAAAAGTGAGTTAGAAACTAGAAAACTAATGGGGTTTAAGGAAGTTAAAACAAAGTTTATAAAAAGCAATAGTCATTTTTTGGTTTATTTAACCATAAATGGTGTAGAAGAACCATTTCTTTTTGATACCGGAAATTCAAGTTTTCCTATAATAGTCTCAAGTAAATCAGAGATTAAAAGTGAGTTGCCGTTTTCAGAATATGATGGGGCGTTATTGTCTTTGGCAAATGGAAAACACAACAATGCCAATAATCTCATTAAATTGAATTCATCTTTTAAAATAGCCGATGAAACGTATGAAACAGCTTATCTAAAAACATCAACTTTTGAAGGAGATTATAATAACATTGGTACAGCTTTTATCAAAAATTTCAATTGGATTGTGGATTATGATTTGCAAAAAGTTTATTTCAAAAGAAATTCAATACAGTTAAGTTCGCCAACCATAAGTTCTTTTGAATTTGATTACAAAGTATTTGCCGATCCAACCAATGAGCTGAGAATAATTACCAAAAGAAAAGGCCTTTCAACTTTTCAATTGAATGATAAAATTTTATCTGTAAACGGAGTTTTGATTGATAAAGAGAATATTTGTGAGTATGAGCAACTTTTAAACAAAAATAAAAAGTGGGATAATTTTGAGATTAAGACAAAGAAATAAGGTTTAAAGTCCAAAAGCAAAAACATAGTACACATATTTAAAAACATTTATATTAACAACAGTGAAAAAAAACTATCTTTTAATAACAATTTGTTTCTCCTTAATTTCCTGTGGGAATTATGTCTTGGAAAAAATTGGGGTTTATGAAGAAACAGCAAAAACAGCTATAATTTCTGATGGGAATAAAAAAGTAATTATTATTGGAATGCAGCATGTTGGACAACAAAAGTTTTATGATGATGTAAAATTTAAAATAGATTCCTTAAGAGCTTTAGGATTTCATTTTCTATTTGAATCAGCAATGTATGATGTTGATTTAACAAATGAAGAAGCAAAAATTTATAATCTAAAAGCTAGAAAATTACTTGGTGTTCATCTAAGTGAAAAAGGAATTTTAGATACAATTGAAAACAAAATTGGTAATATAAAAGTTAATCCAAAGTACCAACTAGTAAACCAGCCCAAACCAACCCTTTTGGGATTAGATTTGAATAAAGATGTAAGAGCAGATTTACCCATGAATGCCTTAATCGATATGTATGAAATTAAGTTTGGTAAAATTGAGCTTGATGAATGTGACTTTAATACGCCACTTGAAGAAAGATATAGTTGTGCAACTTGGAAAAAGGGCGATATCAATTATTTGATTTTAGATGCTAGAAATGAAGAAATTATAGAAAGAATAGTAAAATCAAACCATAACAAAATCGCAGTGGTTTACGGTAAAAAGCACATTGAAGGAATAGTTAAATTACTAAAAGAAAAAGACAATAATTGGCAGTATGAATAGTATTGTCAACACTAAATAGTTCAACTTTAATCCGGTTAATCCGGATTTTTTTATTTTAAAAAATCAAACCTTAACATTTTTTACACTTTTAGTGTAAAGCCACCATTTCGCTTCAAAGTAATTTTACAAAACCAATTTTTAACGAATTGACACAATTGTTTAATGTAAAATTATAGAATTATGACACGAATCATACTCGCTTTATTACTATTATTGCTTTCATTTTTAGCACAGGCACAAACCGAAATTGCTCCGGTTGAAGCAGAACTCTCCATTGGCAGACACAGTGGAGATTGCACGGGCAGAGGTACTTGTTCCTTTACAATTGGTTCATCTTCTTCACGATTAGGCAAACCAGCTATGAAAACTACAGCAAAAAAAACAACGCCATCAACTTTTGTCATTACAATTCCAATTTCAAAATTGTCAAAAGAAGATGAATTGAATATGGCAGGAAAATTATTTTCAGAAATAAAAACCAACGATGAAATTGTTTTTATTCAAGAAGAACCTTTGATTTTAGATGATCAAACCATCAGAAGCTTAGGTATAGATAAACGATATACAAAGATTGCTCCCGGAGCCTACCCAATGAACATAACCAAAGACAAAGTAGAAATTACATTCACCTTAACAACAACAGAATAATGTGCTTACCCTTTCCAAAATACACTCTTTATAAAGTGGAAAAACGCCAAATGATGATTGAACTCGATTTGAACAAACTCGATGAAGACGATCAAACGCTGTTTTTTGGCAAACCATACAACACTTTGGCTGAAAATGAAGAACTAAAGTTTATTCAACATTTTGATTTTGAAATGGACTATGTTGTTATGGTTGTTTTAGAAATTAATCCCGACTATCGAATCATCAAAAAAGGTGAATATCCGGTTGAAATTGAAGATAATTTTGTTCGTGTAGTGCTTACAATGGAACATTTTACAAATCAAAATGAAATTATTAAATAAAATGAAAAAATCATGAAAAAAGTAACACACTATTTGTTGTTTGCGATGTTGCTCTTGTCTTTTAATGGTTTTTCGCATAAACTTGATGATAATCCGAACCAACTTGTTAGCGAATTACTCGTTGAGATAAAGAAAATTGGTGAAAAATATGATGTTTTGCTAGATGAAAAACACAAACAACTCAATCAGATCAACCAATCGTTGGCAGAAGCCTACAGCACAGATCAAAAGATTGAATTGCTGTATCAGAAAGATAAAATTAATGCAGAAATAAAACAATTAAACATTGATACTAGCATTGAGATTTCCAAAATACGATACCTAAAGGGATTGCAAATCATTAAAATTCTATATGAAAAAGTGTTGAGTTTAGACCATCATTTTGCATCGGTGCGAACCATTAATGAAATCAATAAAATTTCAAATCCAAATCAATATCCTGAATATGAAAAACTCAAAGATTTGGTGGCTTCGCGAAAAGATAAAAAACTAGGGTTAGACCTTACTTCAATTTTGGGTACAAACACAATTGTTTCTGTTGTTCAAACTTTTTCAAATATGATGGTATCTTCTCTTTCCAAAGAGGAAAAAGAAAAAGAATTAGCCAATGTTGAGTGCATTTTAGATTTTACTTTACGGATGCAAAACGATTTGAATACCATTTATTTTGAAACCGCTTTTTTGCAAAATAGTAATGAAAAAATGAAAACCGAAATAGAATTGTTGTTCAAGGATTATACAAAACCCATCGGCTATATTGCTTCGTTAGAAAGTTGTCGATCAAATGACGATTGGGAATCGGTCACCCAAAAAATGGAAGAATATTTGGCAAACATAAAAAATGCAACCGGAACAAAACAATTTAAAATGCAGGTGAACTTGGAGTTTCCAATTGATCGTTTGTTGCAATTTATCACGCTTTACAACAACTTTATCGATCAAGGCGGAAAGTTTTATGAAAAGTTTAAAATCATATTAAACAGTTATGAAAACGAAAAACAATGTTCCACCAAATTGCCTTTAGAATACAAAAAATTAAAAACCGATATTGATGTAGCGATTGATAAATTTAACATAGCCTACAAACCGGTAGAAGTAAACGGAACAAAAATGAAAGAAATTTTATATGGGTTAAATGAATTTGAGTAATTAATTTTTAAATATTTTTTGTTTTTACTTATTAAAAACGACAGTTTAATTGCTGTCGTTTTTTTTATGTTTTTAAAATTAAAACCCAATCTATTCTTTAACATTTTTTACACTTTTAGTGTAAAATCACGCTTAAATCAAAATCTATCTTTACATCAATATAGTAGAAAATAGTTCTTTTTGTCTATAGTAAAACGTTACCGGATCATCTGATTAGTTAATAATAATTAATTGGAAATATGATGGAGCGGTTAGTTATTCTAACAATTTAATCAGGCAATTCAACGGGGAAAATTAGTCGAACAGATACCCAAAAAATGATAGTAGGCGTTATTTTTAAATTTATTATTATGAAAAAAGTTTTTTTTAGTTTAGTTTTTTTAAATGTTTTTTTATCAATTGCTCAGAAAGAAATTAAATTTAGTGAATATGGTTTTTATCATAATGAAGTAATAAGGCTTTACAACGAGAAGTTTTTGAAAGGAGATATAGAAAAGATTTCAAACATAACCGTTGAAGAAATGACTAAAGTTATGTTAGAATTAATGAAGGGAAAATATCCTGAAGAGTTCAAAAATATTACTACAGAACAACTCAAAAATTATTTTGATTCAAGCACAACTGTAAGTAATTATGATTTTTACTTAAAATGGAAATTAAACAAAAATGACTATTTAAAGAAAGGATATCTTTCTCAAAAAATTATTAATTTAATTGATGACATAGCCATTAACGGTAAAGATTACAAAAGTATTAATAATATTATTATTTCTTTTAAGTCAAAGAATAATTTAACTGAGAAAGAATTAAACAACTTAATCGTTTTCGAAAGTGTTTTGAAGGAGTCAAATAATCTATGGAGTCAAGGTACTACCCTTAGAGGAGGAAAAAACCCTTGTACACCTAGAACAATTGTTTCTGATGCAGGGGCAACATTATGCACTTGGTATTTTGGACCTTTGTCTGTTATTGCAGGTGCTGCAAGTTCTTTAATTACATATTATTCGGATTCTAATTGTTAAACATAAAGAATTTAAAATTTAAATTTATCAATATGTATCTAGAAAAAATAACTAAGAATTTAGAGAAATTTGATTATAATTACTCTACGGCCGGAGACATAGTTACAGTAAAATTAGATTTTTCGCATGTAGTAACTATTGAATTGTGTCAAAATAGAATAATAATCAAAGATAAACTTCTAGGATGGAATTTTCTCACTGGAGCAATAGAAATGAGTCTTAAAAGTTCATTTATTTACAATTTTGTTGGTGCAGTTGTTTTTGGTTTCTTGTGTCTTTTTGCAAGTTTTGAATTGAATATTGAATTAAATAGTTTGTATTTATTGTTCATTACTTGGGTCATTCTATTTTCAGGCTTCTATCTTGCAAATTATCATAGTTTTAGGCAGCAAATAATGTATTGGACACATCAATAATTTTAAATAGTATGAAAGGAAAAATAAATTTTTTATGTGTTTATCTTAGATGCTATCGCCACTGTTAATGGTTCTTACCTAAAAATTAACAGCAATACAAAAGCTTATATTATAATAATTGCAAGGTGTTTTTGATTGAAATAACATCATTTACAGGATTAGTAGCTGTTAATTTTATAAAATTAAAATTTTTTTAAAGTAGGATTTATTTAAAAACGACAGTTCACAAGCTGTCGTTTTTTTATGTTTTTAAAATTAAAACCCAATCTTTTCTTTAACATTTTTTACACTTTTAGTGTAAAATCACATTTAAATCAAAATCTATCTTTGCATCAACAAATTAGAAAATAGTTGTTTTTGTCTATATTAAAACATTAAATTATCATGAAAAAAATCATATTTTTTATTCTTGGAATTAGTATGGTATTAGTGCTTGTTTTATTCCTTTTTAAGGATAAGTTCTCTTTTGAGATACATGATAAAACAAATCTAAATGAAAGTGTAATTTACAAAAACTATATTCAAGATGACAAGTTAATAGTTGTAAACTATTGGGCTTCATGGTGTGCTCCATGTATCGAAGAGATTCCTTTTTTAAATAATGTCAAAAAAAGTTTTGATAATGAAGTTGTGTTTTTATCCTTCTCAAAAGATAAAGATACTCTGTTGACTAAAAAAGCAATTAGTGAACATAATTTTAACTGGTCTGAAATTACATTAATTGATTATAGATCCAAACATGCTTTGAACTCATTTTTTAATGACAACAGCATCATTGAAATAGATGTTTTACCTAAAACATATTTTATTAAGAATGGTGAAGTAGTTAAAAAGTTAAACGGAAAACTAGATAGTATTCAAGTTTATGACTTTATAAATAAAAACAAATAAAAATTGTAAATTCCAACTTGAAATTTAAATAAAAAACGACAGCTTGTGGACTGTCGTTTTTTATTCATTTCTATCATATTTTACCTTCCTCAAAATCCGCATAGTTTCTTTAAAATTTACATAAACCATCGGGTTTTCTACCATTTTAAGCAGCGGTTTGGCATCAATTAATTTTTGTTTGGCTTCTTCAAATCCGTTTAAATAACAAATCATTAATGTAGAAGGCAAATTTAGTAAATCCCGCTTTTCATTTTCGGATAAAGCAGTTCCTTTTTGTAATTTTTGCAACAAAGATAAGTTGGAATTATAAATATGAAACATCATTTTCCGATTGTATTGTGGAGGTTCAAACAGAAACTCGTTTTCAATTTTATAATAACCATTATCAAAAAAAGTCAGCGTTTGCTTTTCTAACGGATAATAACTCGTTTTGTCATTCAATCCTAACGGAACATATTCAGTAATCGTAAATGTCTTATCATCATACGCAATCGAAACCTCATCAAAAGCAGAATAGAATAGCTTGACTTGTTCGTTAATTAATTCAATATCTACCCTTGAATAAAATGTTTTATCGCGTACCTTTTTCTTATTTCCTGCCCAACAAACCACAAAAAGTTCTTTAAAAACATGGTACTTTGTAGCCATGTCTTTGTGCCGATTATTCATAAAATCTAAAACTCCTTCTAAAGTATAGGAAATACTGTTTCGCGAATTATTTTCAATTCCAATCACCGTTTCGGTATTCATTTTAGAAAACGGGATTTTATCTTCGGTTGGAATAGAATTACTTCCTCTTCGCACAAAAACTGTTCGAGCCGGAATAGTATAAATTCCTTTTTTAAAGGCTGAAACTTTGCTGTTTGGTTTTATCGTGACCAAACCCACCACTTTATCTTTTGGTAAATTTGGAAACGGAACATTCTCATATTGAATTTTCGGTGGATTTTCTAAAAATGCGTTCACTAGATTTTGAATCCTACTGTCATCAAAAAAATCATCACCTGTAATTTCATTATCTTGATCTTCAACCCCAACCACGATATAGGAATTATTTGTTGGGTTGGAATTCGACAAAGCACAAATGTGTTTCAAAAACTTCGCTTTTCCTTCTTTAGTATGCAAATTCAACTGACGTTTTTTATCATAAAAACTACTCTCATCGTTGTGAGCTAAGAGGTTTTTGATAAGAAGGCGTTTGTTGATCATTATTTTTAGTTTTCAGTCGCAGTCGCAGTTTTCAGCGAGATACACAGTTTGAAAACTATTTCTGCGACTGAAAACTGCGACTGAAAACTTTTTAAGGCACTTTACTGCCCATACTTTCCGTCCAAATTTCAAACCAATCTTCTTTGTCTAAAATTAATTCGGACGCTTTTTGTAATTGTTGAATTCGAGCTACATTTACTGTTCCTGCAACGGGAATTATTTTGGAAGGATGCTGCATAATCCAGGCCAGTAAAATGATATCAGAACCAAAGTGATATTTTTCGACCAATCGAGCTAATAATTTTTTTAATCGACGGGTTTGTTCGGTGTCTTCTCTAAAAATTGTTCCGAGTGGATTCCAGGCCATCGGACGAATGTTGTGAATTTGCATATGGTCTAAACTTCCATCGACCATCGGTTCAAAATGCGTGGCTGAAAACTGAATTTGATTATACGAAACCTTCGTTTTTTGCTGAATCAAATCGGTTTGAGAAGGCGTAAAATTTGACAATCCAAAATCCAAAATTTTACCTTCTTTTTTTAGTTTTTCAATCGCCTCAGCAATTTCATCGGCTTGCATTAACGGACTCGGTCGATGCAAAAGATACACATCTAAATAATCGGTTTTTAAATTTTTAAGCGAATTTTCTGCCGACCAAATAATGTATTCTTTCGAATAATCATAATGTTTGATTCTGTTCGGACGATTATCGGAAATATGTTGAATACCACATTTTGAAACCAATTGAATTTTTGTTCGATCAATTTTGCTTTGTTTAAAACCTTCGCCAAAAGTGGCTTCGGTTGTATAACCGCCATAAATATCGGCGTGATCAAACGTGGTTATTTTATTTTCTAAACAAACAAGAATGAGGTTGGCCATTTCGGCGACACTTAGATTTTTGTCCCAAACACCCCAATTCATGGTTCCTGCTACAACAGGAGATAATGTAGTTTTCATTTTTTATAGATTTTTCATTTTTTTTAATAGCACACGGATTATTTGGATTCAATAGATTTTCACAGATTTTTTGTTCGCCTAGCGAAAATAGATTAAAACAGATTTCCATCGCAAGTGGAACCCGGAACTCGCAACCCGGAACTCGCAACCCGCACTTTTTTCTTATCGGTCTTAAAATTATAAAAACTAAATCACAAATCACTCTTAAAACCTATGATTTTATTGAAGTTTTAACGCTATGTTAACATCTTAAAACGAATAAAATTTTCAATTTGCACTGTTAATTTAAACACACTAAATTCGAGCTCTTAAAATAGGAATTATGGAAGAAAATACAACTACGCTAGATATCCGAGCGATAAATGAAAAAATTGAAAGAGAAAGTGCTTTTATCGACCTTCTTACCTATGAAATGAACAAAGTCATCGTTGGTCAAAAACACATGATCGAACGATTGTTGATTGGTCTTTTAGGTCAAGGTCACATTTTGTTGGAAGGTGTTCCCGGTTTGGCAAAAACGTTGGCGATTAATACGTTGTCACAAGCTGTGCAGGGTTCATTTAGCCGAATTCAGTTTACACCCGATTTATTACCCGCCGATGTGGTTGGAACAATGATTTACAACATTAAACAAAATGAATTTTCGATAAAAAAAGGTCCTATTTTCGCCAATTTCGTCTTAGCCGATGAGATCAACCGTGCTCCTGCAAAAGTGCAATCGGCTTTGTTAGAAGCGATGCAGGAAAAACAAGTAACCATTGGTGACACGACTTTTAAATTAGACAAACCGTTCTTGGTTTTAGCTACTCAAAACCCGATTGAACAAGAAGGAACGTATCCGTTACCGGAAGCTCAAGTCGATCGTTTTATGCTGAAAACCGTGATTGATTATCCTAAAATGGAAGACGAACGATTAGTAATTCGTCAAAATTTAAAAGGAAGTTACGAAAAAGTAAATGCTGTGATTTCCATCGATCAAATTTTACGTGCTCAACAAGCGGTTCGTGAAGTGTATATGGATGAAAAAATTGAAAAATACATTTTAGATATCATTTTTGCTACGCGTTTCCCTGAAAAATATAAATTAGAAAGTTTAAAACCGTTAATCAGTTTTGGATCTTCTCCTCGTGGAAGCATCAATTTAGCCACAGCAGCAAAATGTTACGCGTTTATCAAACGTCGTGGTTATGTGATTCCCGAAGATGTGCGTGCCGTTGTTCACGATGTGTTGCGTCACCGTATCGGAATTACGTATGAAGCTGAAGCAGAAAACATCACTTCGGTTGAAATCATTAATAAAATTGTGAACGAGATTGAGGTACCTTAAATTTTAGTTGACAGTTATCAGTTATCATTTGGCAGTCAATCTGCTAAACCGATAACAAACAACCGACAACCGACAACTGAAAAAAAATGGAAACAAAAGACTTACTCAAAAAAGTACGAAAAATAGAAATTAAAACCCGAAGATTGAGCGATCATATCTTTTCGGGAGAATATCACACGTCTTTCAAAGGTCGTGGGATGACTTTTTCAGAAGTTCGTCAATACCAATTTGGCGATGATGTTCGAGCAATCGATTGGAATGTGACCGCACGTTACAACGAACCGTATATCAAAGTTTTTGAAGAAGAACGAGAGTTAACGATGATGTTGATGGTTGACATTTCCGGTTCTGAAAGTTTTGGTACAAAAAATCAATTGAAAAGTGAAATTGTTACTGAAATCGCTGCAACAATGGCATTTTCGGCAACTCAAAACAACGATAAAATTGGTTTGATTTTGTTTTCCGATGAAATTGAGCTTTATATTCCGCCAAAAAAAGGAAAATCGCACGTGTTGCGAATCATCCGTGAGTTAATAGAATTTAAACCAAAAAGCAATAAAACAAATATTACCAATGCGTTGAAATTTCTATCGAGTGTGATGAAAAAGAAAGCAATTGTGTTTTTCATATCTGATTTTATTACGGATGATAATTACGAACACACCTTAAAAATCGCCGGAAAAAAACACGACATCACCGGAATTCGTGTGTTTGATATTCGAGAAGAAAAAATGCCAAACATCGGAATGGTGAATATGTTGGATGCTGAAACGGGCGAAACGATGTTAGTGAATACCAATTCGAAATCTATCCGAATGGAATATGAAAAATATTACCGCGAGAAAGTAACTTTTTTCAAAGAAACATTTTCCAAATGCGGTTCAGGAACAGTAAATACAAGAGTTGACGAAAGTTATGTGACCAAATTACTAACTTATTTTAAATCAAGATAATCATACGCCAATTTCAAAAAATTTTGTAAATCGCTGTGAAACAGACAATGAAAATTAAATTATATATATTCTTTCTACTCTTATCAACCTTCGTTTTTGCTCAACAAAAAAGAGTAACTACTTCGGTTGACAGCACCAGGGTTAAAATTGGTGCACAAATTAATTTAACTTTTAAAACAACGGTCGATACACTTTCAAAAGTGGCTTTTCCGGAAGGGAAATTATTTGGAAGTTTAGAAGTTTTAGAAAGTTATCCAACCGATACAATTAAAGAAAACGATAAATATCAACTTATCAAAAAATATGGTTTAACGCAATTTGACAGTGGAAAATACACGATACCATCGTTGAAAGTTATCATCAATTCAAAGTCGTTTGCGACCGATAGTGTTTTAGTAGAAATTCTTCCGGTTGTGGTAGATACATTGAAGCAGCACATGTATGACATCAAAGACATTTCAACTGTTCCGAATGATTATTCGAATTGGTGGATTTATTTGTTGATTTTAATCGGAATTGCAGGAATTGGTTATTTGATTTATTTTCTGATAAAGAAATATAAAAAACCGGTAGAAGAAGAAATTGTTTATGCTACTCCGATTGAAAAAGCAACAGCTCATTTAAAAACATTAGAGAAAAAGAGCTTGGTTGAACGTGGTGAAGTGAAAGAATATTATTCTGAATTGACTGATATTGCTCGAACTTACATCGAAGAAGCCATCGAAATTCCTGCAATGGAAAGTACCACTGACGAATTGATTTCTGCTTTCAAAATTGCGATAGTCAAAAAGAAACTTTCGCTAACAGAAGAAACCATCAAAAATCTGGAAAAGGTTTTAAAACAAGCCGATTTAGTGAAATTTGCCAAATCAAAACCATTAGAATTTGAAATTGCAGACGATAAAATAAAAATAGAAAAAACAATTTTCAAAATTCATCAATCCATTCCGGAAGAAATCGAAGAAGAAGAATTAGAAGACAACGAAGCCAATCAAGCGAAAATATTAAAACGTAAAAAAGCGAAGAAGAGAACATTAATAATTGTTTCTGTAGTTGCTGTTTTATTTGTTTCATTAGGTATTTTAGTCGTCGTGAAAGGTTTCGACTTTTTAAAAGACAACATACTTGGTCATCCAGCTAAAGAATTATTAGAAGGTGAATGGGTTTCGAGTCAATACGGAAATCCTGCTATTAAAATCGAAACGCCAAAAGTTCTCCAACGAATGGATGTTTCCAAAATGATGGGCGGACAGCAGTCGGAAATGACAGATATGCAACTATTTGGCTACGGAGCAATGATGGATCATTTTTATATTGCCGTCATGACCACAAAATTGAAACAAGATATAAAAATTGAATTAGCTCAAGCATTGGAAGGTTCACTAAAAATGATGGAAGCCAACGGTGCTCAGAATATCTTAGTGAAACAAGAAAGTTTCAGTACTAAAGAAGGTATTGAAGGATTAAGAGGCTACGGAACCATGAATATTTTAGATCCAATTACCAAAAAAAGCAGAAAAGCGTATTACGAAGTAATGTTTTTTGGTCAAGAAGGCGGATTGCAACAAGTTATTGTGCTACACGAAGAAGGCGATGAAATTGCCAATGAAATAACAGAGCGAATTATGAATTCGGTTGAAATTGCCATAATAAAATAACTATGGAAAACATCACTTTTTTACATCCACAGTTTTTTTGGTTGTTCACCCTTCTGCCGGTGGCAATCGCTTGGTATATTTGGAAAAGAAACAAACAAACACCAACTTTAAAAGTCAGTTCGTTAAAAGGTTTTAAAGTAAAAAGTTCAATTTTACCTAAATTGAAACCATTACTTTTTGCAATGCGAATTTTAGCTCTAAGTTTTATCATTGTAGCGTTAGCCCGACCAAGAACAGTGGATGTTAGCAATAAAACCAAAACTACACGCGGAATCGATATTGTGATTGCCACCGACGTTTCCGGAAGTATGTTGGCCAAAGATTTAAAGCCAAATCGATTAGAATCACTTAAAAAAGTAGCGGCAAACTTTGTAAAGGACAGACCGAATGACCGCTTCGGAATTGTTGTATATGCCGCAGAAAGTTATACTAAAACTCCCGTAACCAGTGATAAATCAATTGTGATTGATGCTATTCAAAACATTAATTATGATAATGTTCTGAAAGACGGAACCGGAATCGGAATGGGATTGGCAACCGCTGTGAACCGTTTAAAAGATAGTAAAGCCAAAAGCAGAATCGTTATTTTGTTAACCGATGGTGTAAACAATGCCGGATTTATTGAACCTGAAACAGCCGCCGACATTGCCAGAGAATACGGAATTAAAGTCTATACAATTGGTCTTGGAACAAATGGAATGGCAGAATTCCCGTATGCGTATGCACCAAACGGCGGATTTTTATTTCAAATGATGCCGGTTGAAATTGATGAAGCATTAATGAAAAGTATCGCCAAAAAAACCGACGGAAAGTATTTTAGAGCCACAAGCAATAGTAAATTAGAGGAAATTTATAACGAAATCAATAAGTTAGAAACAACCGAAATAGAAGAACAGCGTTTTTACAATTACGATGAAAAATTCCGCCCATTAATTTGGATTGCAGGCTTATTATTGTTGATAGAAATTTTATTAAAACAAACCATTTTTAGAGGTTTTATATAATATGTATTCACAAATAGACGAAAAAATATATTTATACTTTTTAGCTGTTATCCCAATAATAGCGATACTTTTTTTAATTAATTTGTATTGGAAAAGAAAAAAGCAACGCGAATTTGGTGATATCGAATTAGTTAAAAAGCTCAGCCCTGAAAAGTCGGTTTTTAAGCCGGTTCTAAAAATTACTGTTTTGCTTTTGGCTTTGGCGAGTTTAATCATCGGCTTAGCCAATCCAAAAATAGGCACCAAAATGGAAACTGTGAAGCGGGAAGGAATAGACGTGGTTTTTGCCATCGACGTTTCCAAAAGTATGTTAGCCGAAGACATATCTCCCAACCGATTAGACAAAACCAAACAAATCGTTTCGCAAATCATTAATCAATTGGGTAGCGATCGTATCGGAATGGTGGCCTATGCCGGAAGTGCTTTCCCGGTTTTGCCTATTACAACCGATTATGGTGTGGCAAAAATGTATCTGCAAGGCATGAATACAGATATGGTTTCGTCGCAAGGAACTTCATTGGAAGAAGCTATCAAATTATCGGCTGATTATTTTGATAAAGATAATGCCACCAATAAATTAATTATTCTGATTTCGGATGGAGAAGATCATTCCGACGGAGTAGAGGAAGTCATCGAAGAAGCTCTCAAAATAAAAGCAAAAGTAATTACCATTGGAGTTGGAACCGAAAAGGGTGGCCCTATTCCGATCAAAAGAAATGGAGTTGTAGAGAATTTTAAACGCGATAGAAATGATGAAGTTGTCGTTACAAAAATGAATGCCGAAATTCTAAAACAAATAGGAAAAGGCACAAAAGGCGGTTATGTTTATGGTGGAAATACTAAAGATGTGCTGGATTATGTGAAAAATGCATTAGATAACATCGAAAAAACCGAATTTGAAACGACACAAGTAGCCGATTTTCAATCGCAATTTCAATGGTTTTTAGGCATAGCTTTTGCACTGTTGTTTATCGATATTTTTCTGTTAGAAAGAAAAACAGGCTGGATAAGTAAGTTGAATTTATTTAATGAAAAGGAATCATGAAGCAAATAGTTTTTTTAATTAGTTTATTACTTTCTTTTTTTACGTTTGCTCAAGAGGAAGTGAAAAAAGAGAAAGATAAAATTTTGCCCAAAGCAAATGAAGCTTTCGCTGAAAAGAAATATACCGAAGCAGAAGCTCAATACCGTATTTCCAATTCCAAAGGATTATCTGGAGCAGCTCCTTCGTATAATTTAGGAAATTCAATTTACAGACAAAAGCAATTCAGTGAATCAAAATTTGCGTATTCACAAGCGTTTGAAAAAGCTACAACCAAAGAAGAAAAACACAAAGCATTGCACAATTTGGGGAATGTTTATATGAAAGAGAAACAGTATAGCAAAGCTGTTGAAGCGTATAAAAATGCGTTGCGAAATAATCCTTCCGATGAGCAAACCCGCTACAATTATGCCTTAGCCAAAGAATATCTAAAAAATAATCCCGAAGATCAAAACCAAGATAAAAAAGACGATAAGAAAGAGGACAAGAAGGACGATAAAAAAGACGACCAAAAACAAGACAAAGGAGACGGCGACAAAGACAAAAAGGACGATAAAAAAGAAGGCGACAAAGACAAAAGTAAAGGCGATAACAAAGAAGACAAAAACGAAGGAGATCAGAAGAAAGACCAAAATCAAGGTGGCCAGCCAAAACCACAACCTTCCGGAATTTCTAAAGAAAGCGTCCAAAATCTGTTAGATGCCGTAAATAATGAAGAAAAGAAAGTACAGGAAAAAGTAAATCTTCAAAAAGTAAAATCAAAACCTGTTCAAACGGAAAAAGACTGGTAATTTAAAATGAAAAAATTAGTATTCATACTATTATTAACTTGTCAGACAATTTTTGCTCAAGTTCAGTTTGAGGCCAAAGCAAGCAAAACTTCTTTGGGACTCAACGAACGCTTGCGTATCGATTTCACAATGAACGTGGATGGCGATAATTTTGTTCCTCCAGCTTTTGAAGGTTTCAGAGTCATTGCCGGCCCAAGTCAGCAAGTAAGTCAATCGTGGGTAAACGGGAAAAGTTCGTTCAACAAAACGTATTCTTATTTTTTATTGCCTACTCAAAAAGGAACTATTTCTATCAAACAAGCTTCGATTGAGTATAACGGACAAGTTTATAAAACCACACCAATCAGCATCAAAGTTACCGATGAGGTGCAACAACCACGTGATCCAAACGACAATTCCGTTTCTATTAATGATGCGTTGCATTTGGTTGCTGAGGTTAGCAAAACCAATCCCTATTTAAACGAACCTATCACAGTAGTTTACAAATTATATTTTAGCCACAACATCGGAATTTCGAATTGGCGAGAATTAGACAAACCAAAATACAATGATTTTTGGAGTCAAAACATAGACATTAAACAATTGGTTGCAGAAGAAGGAACCTATAACGGTGAACGTTTTCGTTTTGTAGTGCTACGCAAAACAGTTTTATATCCACAAAAATCAGGAAAATTGGAAATTGAACCGCTTTCGTTAGATATTGATGTAGAATTGCCCACCAATCGACGAAATATATTCGGTCAAGTAATGCTTGCCAAAGATCACAAACGTGTTTCTGCCGGAAGCAAAATCATCACAGTGAAACCACTTCCCGAAAACGGAAAACCAATTGATTTCTCCGGTGCTGTTGGTAAATTTGATTTTAAAGTTACGCCATCCAAAACCACTTTAAAAAATGGTGAAAGTATGGATTTGGAAGTCAGTGTTTCCGGTTCAGGAAATTTAAAACTATTCAGTTTACCTAAGCCGGTTGTTCCTACAGCTTTAGAAATGTATGATCCGGTTCACTCCGAAAATGTGAATACACCTTTGAGCGGAATGAACGGAAAAATCTCCGATAAATACACAATTATTCCACAATTCAAAGGAAATTATACCATCAAACCAATGCAGTTTTCTTATTTTGATTTAGGAACGAACAGCTACAAAACAATCACTTCCGATGAAATTACGATTAATGTGGCAGACGGACCATCTTCGCCTAACGCAGGAATTGCTAATCAGGAGAATGCTTCTGCGGAGAAAAAGACGGTTTCAGCACAAGATCAATTCAAATTTATTCATTTAAAAACTAAATTATCCCAAATCAATAAAAAGGATTTTTTTGGTTCAACGACGTATTATGTTTTGTTAGGAATACCTTTTCTATTAATTCCTTTTATCATTTTATTTAAAAAGAAAAAAGAAGCAATCGATGGCGATGTGGTGGGTAATAAATTGAAAATGAACAACAGATTGGCTAAGAAATATTTATCGGAAGCTAAAAAACAATTAGGAAATAAAGAGCCGTTTTATGTGGCATTAGAAAAATCGTTGCACAACTTTCTGAAAGCGAAATTGAAAATTGAAACCTCGGAAATGAGCAAAGATTTAATCAAAGAATTGTTAGCCGACAAAAAAGCTCAACCGGAAACGATTGAAAAATTTATTCAAATCACCGAAAATTGCGAATTAGCTCGTTATGCTCAATTTTCAAATGTAGCTATGCAACAGGATTTTGACAAGGCGGCGGAAGTAATTTCAGAATTGGAAAAACAAATTTCTTAACATCAAAACCATGAAGAATATCATCTATTTTTTACTCTTGATTTCCCAAACTTTTTGGGCTCAGAGTGTTTTTGATAAAGGAAACGAAAACTATCGCAAAGGCAATTATCAAGAAGCAATAACAGCCTACGAAAGCATTTTAAAAGATAAAAAAGAATCATGCGATTTATATTTTAATTTGGCTAACAGTTATTATAAACTCAACCAAATTGCACCGGCTATTTATTATTATGAGAAAGCATTGTTGATTAGTCCGAATGATAAAGACATCCAAAACAACCTAAAATTCGCCAAAAACAGTACGATTGATGATATTAAAACCATTGAAAAAGTTGGTTTTGAACGCATCATGCGAAATTTCACAGGATTGGTGCATTACAACACGTGGGGTTATATTTCTGTTGGTTTAGCAATTCTGTTTTTGTTGTTTTTTATTGGCTATTACTTTTCGCAAACAACAGTAGTAAAACGAATTTTCTTTGTAGGAATGTTCATTATCCCGTTTTTTATTTTAGCAGCCTTTGGAGCAGCCGTTTTTGAAAAAAACCTTTATCAAACCGAACGCCCGGCCATTGTTTTTGAACAAATAATTTCAGTAAAAAACGAACCGAGAGAAAATGCAACTGAAGCATTTATTCTTCATGAAGGAACAAAAGTTTTTGTTTTAGAAACGGTTGATAACTGGAAAAAAATTCAACTCACAGATGAAACCGAAGGATGGATTTTAAGCGAAGCAATCAAGGAGTTGAAGTAGTTTCTTCATATACTTTTTTTACATCGTCAATCCACTTCGTAACCATTGGAAGCATAAAAGCGGTGGTATCCAAAATTGGTCTGTAAAAAATAGACTTTTCCTGTTTTTCTTTAGAAATCAATTGATTATCTACATTTATTTTTTGAACTAAATTTAAAACTATTCCAATCAACAAAGCGGTTTTTAATACACTAAAAATTCCGCCTGCTAATTTGTTTGCCCAACCTAAAAAAGCAAAATCGGCAATTTTTGTAAATATTTTTGCCAACAAATGAACGCCAATTACAACCAAAATTAAGGTCAATACAAAAGCAGTAACTTGTATGGTTTTTGGATTCCAACTGACGAAACCTTCTAAATAACCTTTCACCAAATACGAAAATTTAATCGCAAGAAAAACGCCTAAAATAAACGAAATGATGGAAGCAATTTCTACAAATAATCCGTTTTTAATGCCGTAATACAATCCTACAACCAATAAAACTCCAATAACAATATCCATTTTCAAAAAATAAAGTTCACTAAAATAGTAATTTCTGTTTAATAAGAAGCAACTTCTTATCTTTGCAAAAAAATAATAGTGATTGATGGCAGAAATTATTCTTCCATCTTCCCACTTCCCACTTCCATCATGTCAAGAGATATTCAATTAAAAGAACGTTGGGAAAACGTTGTCAACATACTATCCAATCAATTTGCCGAAGGCGATGTACTCGACCTCGATGCCATTATTTATTTAATCGGCGTTCAGGAATTAGGTAAAGTGAAAAGAACCTTCAAAAAAGACGAAAAAATCGAACTCATGCATATTGCCATTTGCCGTTTATTAGAACCGTACGGCTATTATGAATTCGAATTTTTTGATAACGACGGTTGGCCACATTACAAAGTAAAAGAAGAACTTCCGCCATTAAAAGCCGGTGAACAATCTGTTTTGATGAAAGAAGCGATTGTGAATTATTTTTTGGAAAGAGAGTTGATTAAATAGTTTTCAGTTTTTAATAAAAACACCCAACTTCCAACTTCCAACTCCCAACTTTTTCCTAAATTTGCACCTTTACAGCACGAACGATGATAGATAAGATAAAAGAATACATTGGCGAAGCACAAGCTTTTCAAACGGATAACAAGGAAACCCTTGAACAATTCAGAATTAAATTTTTAGGAAGCAAAGGTCTGTTGAAAGACTTGTTTGCCGAATTTAAAAATGTTCCTAACGAACAGAAAAAAGAATTTGGTCAAGTTATCAATACATTGAAAAATACCGCCGAAGAAAAAGTAAAATCAATTCAGGAAATGCTGGAAAGCAAAGAAGAATCGGTTGGACTTTTTGGCGATCTTTCTCGTCCGGGTGAGCCTTTCCCAATTGGTTCTCGTCATCCTATTTCGTTGGTAAAAAATCAAATTATCGATATTTTTTCAAACATTGGTTTCAATGTTTCCGAAGGTCCGGAAATTGAAGATGATTGGCATAATTTCACCGCTTTAAACCTTCCGGAATACCATCCGGCAAGAGATATGCAGGACACGTTTTTTATTCAAACTAATCCGGATGTTTTGTTGCGAACGCACACGTCATCCGTGCAAGTGCGATACATGGAAAACAACAAACCGCCAATCAGAACGATTTCTCCGGGACGTGTTTTCCGTAATGAAGCCGTTTCTTCGCGTTCACACTGTATTTTTCATCAAGTGGAAGGACTATATATTGACAAAGATGTTTCGTTTGCCGACTTGAAGCAAACACTTTTATATTTCACCAAAGAAATGTTTGGAAAGTCAAAAATTCGTTTGCGACCTTCTTATTTCCCTTTTACCGAGCCAAGTGC
The DNA here is from genome assembly GCF_023195775.1 of Flavobacterium azooxidireducens. NCBI lineage: Bacteria > Pseudomonadati > Bacteroidota > Flavobacteriia > Flavobacteriales > Flavobacteriaceae > Flavobacterium > Flavobacterium azooxidireducens. The sequence continues at coordinate 1,318,936 of NZ_CP096205.1, read as the reverse complement.
TGAGGTGGATATTTATTGGGGTTTAAAAACCGAAACGGATTACCGTATCACTAAAGGAACCGGTTGGTTGGAAATTATGGGTTGCGGAATGGTTGACCCAAATGTTTTGAAAAACTGCGGAATCAATCCGGATGAATACAATGGTTTTGCCTTTGGTATGGGAATCGAACGGATTGCCATGCTTTTGTATCAAATTGGCGATATTCGTATGTTTTATGAAAATGATGTTCGCTTTTTAGAACAATTTAAAACGAGTATATAATTTTAACGATTAAACCTCTCAGGTTTCCGAAACCTGTCGGTTTAAATAGTCTCCATGAAATCCGACATCATCATCCCAAAAGTAGAAAACGTCTTTTTAGCCGCCATCCAAGAATGGAATGACGACTTTATGGATAACGTTTGGAATGTCTATCTCATCAACGACAGCGACTTCAAATTAGATAGCGTAATGGTCGTTTCAAAAGCGTTTGGAACGGTTGATGGCGAAATGAAAAAAACCTCGTTATTACGTCATGCTTTTGTTGAAATTCCTTCCGTTTCTGCTGTTAAAATAGAAATGATTGAAGCCAGTGTTTTGGCTTTGAACAACGAATTCATGGTTACGTTTTTTATAGAAAATACTTTATACGATAAAAAATTCACCTTTAGAACCAATACCATAAACGAACGAGCAACTGAAGAAGTGCCTGTTTTGTTTAAGAATGGGGTGGTGGTGAAGTAATAAAGGTTTAATTATCTCCTTTAAACTCTGCTTTCCTTTTCTCTAAAAATGCCGTTGTTCCTTCTTTAAAATCGGCTGTTCCAAATGATTTTCCGAAGTTTTTAATCTCTATTTCATAACCATTTGTTCCGTCTTTATAATTTGCATTCACTGCATCAATCGCATTGGAGATGGCAACAGGAGAATTTTTGGCGATTTTTGAAGCAATTCCTTTTGTAAAATCCAGCAATTCAGCTTGCGGAACCACGTGATTAACTAAGCCATAATTTTTAGCTGTTTCGGCATCAATCATCGTAGCGGTCATTATCATTTCCATTGCTCGGCCTTTGCCAACTAATTGCGGTAAACGTTGTGTTCCGCCATAACCTGGAATTACGCCCAACGTTACTTCCGGCAAGCCCATTTTGGCATTGTCTGAGGCAATTCTGAAATGAGCAGACATTGCTAATTCTAATCCACCACCCAAAGCAAATCCGTTCACAGCCGCAATGACCGGAGTAGATAAGTTTTCGACAAAATCAAACAATAATTTTTGTCCTTGTGCGGCTAATTTTCCTCCTTCTTCCACAGAAAAATGGGCAAATTCAGAAATATCGGCTCCGGCAACAAACGCTTTTTCACCACTTCCGGTAATGATGATTACTCGGGTAGATTTGTCTTTATCTTCGGCATCAAAAGCATGATGAAGTTCTTCAATTGTTGCTTTGTTTAATGCGTTTAATTTGGTTGGTCTATTGATGGTGATGACAGAAATTCCGTTATCTTTTTCGATTAAAATATTCTCGTAGTTCATAATGTTGTAGTTATTCGTTTGTATTTAGTGGCAACAAAACAGTAAATGTTGTGCCTTTATTTTGTTCTGATTCAAAGGTAATTGTTCCGTTATAATTTTCGATAATTTTTTTGATGATACCTAAACCAAGACCCATTCCGCTGTTTTTTGTGGTGAATTTTGGTTCAAAAACATACATTTTATTTTCATCTGAAATACCAATTCCGTTATCTTTTACTTCAATTTTTACAGTTGAATTTTCTTCAGAAACAGAAATCAAAACAATTGGATTAGAATTTTCATTTGAAATGGCTTGCGTTGCATTTTTAACCAAATTGGTGATAATTCGAATTAACTGCGTTCGATCCATCAACATAAAAATTTCTTTTTCAGTTGATTCAAAATGAATGTAATTTTCATTAAAAATTTCTAATCCTAAACTAACAACTTCCACTACATTAATCAATTCATTTTGCTGTGCCGGCATCGAAGCAAAATTTGAAAACGCATTGGCTACCGAACTCATTATGTCGATTTGTTGCAATAATGTTTTGGTGTAATCATCTAATTTTTGTTTGATGTTTGGATCGTTTTCATCAAATTTCCTTTGAAAACTTTGTACCGTCAATCGCATTGGCGTTAAAGGATTTTTCACTTCATGTGCAACTTGCTTCGCCATTTCTCGCCAAGCTTGTTCGCGTTCGCCTTGTGCTAATTTCACAGCACTTTCTTCCAATTCATCCACCATGTTGTTGTAGGCTTCAACGAGCAATCCTATTTCTCTGCTGCTGGTTTCCAATTCAATTTTTTCATTTTTTTTATTCAGCTGCGTTTCGGTTAACTTATCAGAAATAGTTTTAATGGATTTAGTTATAAAACTTGATAAGAAATAAGCCAAAACTCCTGAAAGGAGTAGCATAAATGCATAGACTTGTCCGAACCGAATCATAAATTTCCTCAATTCTCGCTCATAATAACCATCGTCTTCAATGTACGGAAGATTCAAAATAGCTAAAGGTTTAAATTGTAAATCTTTGATTTCGCTGTAAGAAGATAAATTTTTGATGCCATTGATTTCACTGACTTCCACATATCTCTTGTCCATACTCGACAGAACAAGTCTAACAATATGACTCGGAATTGATTTTGGTTCATCATCAATCGCAAAAGAAGATTTAGATGATTTTAAAAGTTTACCATTCAAATCATAAAAATTAATTTCCAATGCATGAATATCTGAAATTTCATGAATTTTATCTCTTTCCGAAAAAATCAGCGGAATATTTTCTGTTGTTAACGGATAAGTAGTGTTTTTGAGGATGTAATTGATGTTTTCCTTAATAGCCGTTTCTTTTCGTTCGAGCCTTTCCTGATGATAATCTTTTGCTTCATTTCTAAATTGAATAATAGAAACCGAAGCAATCAAAATAGACGAAATGACAGTTAGAAAAATCATCGAAATGAAAATTCTAACTCGAAGTGAAAGTTTGCCTATTTTTTTTGAAAAACTCACTTGTTGCGTTCTCTTATTCGTTTATAAAATCTAAATCCAATCATAATCAGCATCGAAAAAACAAAAATCCCAATTACGCCATAAATCCAGTTGATAGCACTTTTTAAAATCACTAAAAAAACGACTGCAAATAAAATCAATGTTGCTCCTTCATTCCATAATCGGAAAAAATTGGAGCTGTTTTTTACTTCATTTTTCTGTAAGTCTTTGAAAATAAGATGACATTTGATTTGATAAGCATATAATAAAACCACAAATCCTAATTTAACCAACATCCAATCTTGTTCTAACCAAGCGGGAATTAAATACAACAGCCAAAAAGCAAAAATGCTGGCTAAAACAGCACTTGGCCACGTAATGATGTACCACAATCGGTATTGCATCAACTGGTATTGTTTGATTAGAATGCTTTGCTCCGGTTCGGGTTTTTCTTTGGCTTCAGCATGATAGACAAACAAACGAACTATGTAAAACAACCCGGCAAACCAAGTTATCACAAAGATGAGATGCAACGCTTTGATGTAGTTATAAAATTCCATCCGGTTTTTCAATCAGTTTAGTGGTCATTTCTCTCCGCAAAAAGTAGGCCGTGATTATGGTTGATAAAATATCTGCAATCGGAAAAGCGACCCATACTCCAAAAATACCAAAATAATTCGGCAAAATAAGCACAAGCGGAATCAGAAAAAATCCTTGTTTTGTCAACGTGAGCAATAAGGCAGGAATTGCTTTTCCTGCAGCTTGAAAATAAGCAGCTCCAATGAGTTGCAAAGCAATAATCGGTGAAGCGGCAAAAACCCATCGCAAAGCATCAGGAGTTTCGGCAATTACATCGGCATCGTTTGTAAAAACAGAAACGATTGGTTTTGCAAAAACTAATATTAAAATAAATATAAATGTTGCTAAAATAGCGGCATATTTTATCGAAATAGAAATGGTTTCTTTCACTCGATTGTAATTTTCCGCACCATAATTGTATCCGGCAATCGGAAGAAATCCGTGTGTAATTCCTAAAATGGGAAACAAAGCAAACATCAACATTCGACTGATGATTCCATAAACAACAACTGAATGTTCGCCACCATACGTAAACAAAGTATGATTGATGATGATGGCTAGAATACTCACGACACCTTGACGGGAAAACGTAACCAATCCGAGTGAAGAAATTTCTTTTACAATTGATAAATCAAATTTATAATGATGAAGCGATGGTTTTAATTCACTTTTTTTGATGAAAAACCAAAGAATAAAAACAAAACACATAAAATAGGAAATCGTAGTGGCTAAAGCCGCTCCGAACATTCCCATATCTAAAAATTTGATGAAAATTATGTCTAAAATTATGTTTCCAAATGCCGGAATAATCATTGCCATCATGGCAAATTTGGCTTTTCCTTCTGCACGAATCACATTGTTTCCCATCATACAAAGAGCCAAAAACGGAACGCCGATTAAAACCGGAATAAAAAATTCTTTGGCCGGTTTCATAATATCGCCATTCGCACCAAAAAGTAGCAGAATTTCATCGGAAAACAAAAATCCAATCACAACAAAAAACAACGCTAAAACTAAGGTCATCATAATTTGATTTCCAAAAGTTCGATAGGCTTTTTCTTTGTCTTTTCCTCCTAAAGCTCTTGATATGATGGAACTTCCGCCAATTCCAATTGCCATTCCTAATGAAGAAATTAAAAATGTAATTGGTAAAACTACGGTAACTGCTGCAATGGCCAACGATCCTATCCATTGACCTACGAAAATAGTGTCGACTAAAATGTTAACCGACATAAATAAAATTCCAATAGAGGCCGGAACAGCTTGTTTTATCAACAATTGTTTGATGTCATCTGTGCCTAAAGCTCCCGATGATTGTGCCATTATTTTGCGGTTTCTGTTTCAGCAAAAGCCCATTGGTCAATCCATCGGCTTAAAGTTTTGCACCAATCGTCGTCGTCGTTTAAACATGGAATTGCTAAAAATTCTTCGCCACCATTTTCTTTAAATTGATGATTGGCTTCCATCGCAATTTCTTCCAAAGTTTCCAAACAATCAGATACGAAAGCAGGTGTTACTACGGCTAATTTTTTAATTCCTTTTTCAGGCATTTTGTTGATTTCAACATCGGTATATGGCGTTAACCATTTGTCTCCGGCTAAACGCGATTGAAAAGTTTGGCTGTATTTTCCTTCCGGAATTCCTAAAAATTCAACAACTTGTTTTGTTGTTTCATAACATTGATGACGGTAGCAGAATTCGTGTGCCGGTGAAGGCGTGTTGCAACACGAGCCATCAATTTTGCAATGACTTTTGGTTACATCGGTTTTGCGAATATGTCGCTCCGGAATTCCGTGATATGAAAATAACAGATGGTCGTATTCAAATCCTTCCAAATGTTTTTTGATGGAATTAGATAAATCCCGGATGTAATCTTTTTGGTTATAAAAAGCAGGTAGAATCGTGAAATTCATATTTGGGAATTTCTTTTTACGAATTTCTTCTGCCAAAACTAAAATTGTCACAGTTGAAGCCATCGCGTGTTGCGGATACAAAGGAAAAAGCATCACTTCTGTCACGCCTTGATCGTGTAATTCTTGTAAGCCTGATTCAATGCTTGGTTTGCCGTAACGCATCGCTAAACTCACAGGAATGCTCGTGTTGGCTTGCACTTTTTTATGCATCCGTTTGGATAAAACAATGAGTGGCGAACCTTCATCCCACCAAATTTTGGCATATGCGGCAGCTGATTTTTTGGGTCTGGTTTGTAAAATGATCCCGCGAACTAGCAACGCTCGTAATAAAAACGGAACGTCAATCACATATTTATCCATTAAAAATTCGTCTAAATATGGCTTGACATCTTTTGGGGTTGGACTTTCGGGCGAACCTAAGTTGACTAATAATACTCCTTTTTTCATTTTATTTAGTTGCAATTTTTATATTTATTCTTCTAAAATCCATTTTACCAAATCATTTTCATCAACAATCGACCAAGAATGCGGATGTCTGTTTCCATTGGAACGATAACCTTTATCCGTAGTTTTGATTAATTCGGTTTTTTTAAAATTTTGTTTTTTTAATTCTTCAGCTAATTTTTCAATTGAATAAGCGTTCAAATCTTCATACTCATTTGCTCTGTTTTCTTTCCACCAAATTGTATCGGGTTCAGTATATAACCTCAGTTTTACATCCTTTAAAGATGAAATGTTTTGAATAGATTTTGATTCAAATGTGAAAGGAGAATGTTCTTCATATTTTTTAATTCCTGATGAAGGAACTCCGAAGATTTTATCAAATTCAGAAACTATCCATTTTGCTTCTTCAACAGATTCTGAAGCGACATTTTTTCGATATTTTTTTGAGAAGTTTTATAAAGTTCTAATAAATCAATCGGAGAATCCACTAAGAAAACACCTTTAGGTTGGATGTTATTTTTGGTTTGAATAAGATAATTGCTAAGTAAAAAGCTCACATTTCCACCACTTGAAAATCCGCCAATAAAGATGTTTTCTGATTTTAAATTTTCTTCTTTTAAAATTGAATTTAATTGTTTGGCCAATTTTTCTTTTTCTTCCTTTTCTAAATATAAATGTTGGTTGAAATTCATCATCAACACAGAAATATTATTTTTTTGAGCCACATCAATAATCTTGAATTCAGTTTTTGTATTTTCTGCATCACAAGGAAAACAAGGAAAAAGTATAAGCAAAGCTTTTTGACTTTCAGCCTTGACAAGTTCATAATCAATTGCAATTGTTTTTTTATTGGATTCTTTATCCGATGAAAAACAACCGGATATCATAAAAAGCATTAAAATTGATAAAATTCGCATAACTTATTCTTAACTCGACAATGACATTAAATATTTCTTCGGAGTCGTTCCGAATTTCTTTTTAAACGCAGCAATAAAATGCGATGCTGTGCTATAACCAATTTGCACACCTACTTCATTTACATTGTATGTTCCGCTGTCTAACAATTTTCGGGCGTATTCCATTTTATAATCAAACAAAAAACTGTACACACTATCGCCATAAATTTGTTTGAAACCCATTTTTAGTTTCTTCAAATTCAAGCCCACTTGATCGGCTAATTCTTGTAAACCCGGTGGCTCAGCCATATTGGCAATGACAATTTCTTTGGCTTTTTTAATTTTCAATACATTTTCTTCGTCAATCAAAAACGGACAATGGTCTGCATTCGGATCTTCGTTGCGGTTAAAGTACAAACTAAGCAGTTCATAACCTTTACCTTTATAATAAAGATTTTTTATAGAAGCATTGAGGTTATAATGAAAAATCTGATTGAGCACGATGGCCATTGACGGACTTATATTTTCCTCGGCATAATATTTTTTCTCCCGATTATCATCACTTAAAAACGGAATATATTCTGCTTCCGTAGAAAACAAAGTGTGAAATTTCTTAATCGAAACCAACACCGAAATCATCCAAGATTGGGGTGCAATTTCCAAATGAACCGGTAACTCTTTTTGCGGATTATAGAGCAAAAGAGATTTTTCTTCCTTCATTTCTAATGCATAATTGCCCTGATTAAAGATAAATTTTGCTTTTCCTTTTAATCCAAAATGAAACTGAATTAAACCCGTAGATACCTGTCTTTCAAAGCGAACCACCTCATCAGTGTCGTTTTGAAAACGGATTAAAATAAAGTCATCTTCAATTTTTATTTCTTCTTGAGAACCCATAGCGACATTTTTTCGTATATAACTCGGAAGGCTTGAATTTTGTTTATTTAGAATTATTCTAAACAAATACATTCAAAAGCGTTGAGAACACTACAAATATAAAAGAATTTACGTTGAAAAGCACAATTTGGATTGGGATATCTTCAAGCGATACAAAAAGTACTTTGAGCGATACTTTTATAAAATAGATAATGATAATTTTGTTCAACTTTTTAGGAAAAGTGTATTTATGGAAAATTTAAACTTGTCGAAACATCAAACCTTTTATGCGGTTGGATTGAGTTACAAAAAAGCAGATGCTGAGACACGAGGAAAGTTCAGTTTAGACGCGAAAGCAAAAACGAATATTTTGCTTCAGGCGAAATTGGAAGGAATAGATAGTATGATTGTTACATCAACGTGTAACCGAACTGAAATATATGGTTTTGCACAACATCCATTTCAATTAATTAAGTTGATGTGTGATAACAGTATTGGTACTGTTGAAGATTTTCAGAATGTAGCCTACGTTTATAAAAACCAAGAAGCCATTTCGCATATGTTCCGTGTTGGAACCGGTTTAGACAGTCAGATTTTGGGTGATTTTGAAATTATCAGTCAAATAAAAAATAGTTTTGTTGAAAGTAAAACGTTCGGATTAGCCAATTCATTTTTAGAACGATTGATTAATGCCGTAATTCAAGCAAGTAAACGCATCAAAAATGAAACGGAAATTAGTTCAGGAGCTACTTCGGTTGCTTTTGCTTCGGTTCAATATATTATTAATAATGTAGACGGAATTTCTCAAAAAAACATTCTTCTTTTCGGAACCGGAAAAATTGGTCGAAATACCTGTGAAAATTTAGTAAAACACACCAAAAATGATCATATTGTTCTAATCAACAGAACAAAAGATAAAGCAGAAAAAATTGCCGGAAAATTCAATTTAATTGTAAAAGATTATACCGAATTACAACTTGAAATTCAAAAAGCCGATGTGCTAATTGTTGCTACCGGAGCACAAAATCCTACCATCGATAAAGACATTTTAAATCTAAAAAAACCACTTTTAATTTTAGATTTATCCATTCCGAAAAACGTAAACGAAAATGTGAAAACATTGGATAACGTTTCATTGGTTCATATGGATTATTTATCGCAATTAACAGACGATACATTAGAAAAAAGAAAACTACATATTCCGGCTGCAGAAGCCATTATTGATGAGGTGAAATTGGAATTTATTTCGTGGATGAAAGCCAGAAAATTTGCTCCAACAATTCACGCGTTAAAAGAAAAATTGAATTCGATTAAAGACGGAGAATTGGATTTTCAACGTAAAAAAATAGCTAATTTTGATCACGATCAAGCTGAAATTATCAGTAATCGAATCATTCAAAAAATCACAACCCATTTTGCTAATCATTTAAAAGATGATAATACGATGGTGGATGAAAGCATCGAATGGATTGAGAAAATCTTTCAAATAAGTCCCATTGTTTCCGAAGGAGAAGCACTTCAAAAAGTAACCTATAATGAACGATAATTCAGAGTCATCTATTCCTTCTTCGGAGGACAGGAGGCTTATCCGCATTGGAACTCGCGACAGTGAACTCGCACTTTGGCAAGCTCATACGGTAGAAAAAAAATTAAATGATTTGGGTTATCAAACTGAAATTATTTCTGTAAAATCGACTGGCGACATTATTCTTGACAAACCACTTTACGAACTCGGAATCACCGGAATTTTCACGAAAACACTTGATATTGCTATGCTGAAAGGCGAAGTGGATATTGCAGTTCACTCGATGAAAGATGTTCCAACGGCTTTGCCAAAAGGAATTGTACAGGCTGCGGTTTTGGAACGAGCTTCAACTTTAGATATTTTGGTTCATAAAGGAGATTTATCTTTTTTAGATAATTCGGGTACAATTGCTTCCGGAAGTTTACGAAGAAAAGCACAATGGTTGAATAAATATCCGTCTCACCAAGTAGAAGATTTACGCGGAAACGTAAATACCCGAATGCAAAAATTGAAAGATAATAATTGGAATGGAGCTGTTTTTGCTGCCGCCGGTTTAGAACGAATCAATTTGAAACCCGAAACATTCATCAACCTGGATTGGATGATTCCTGCTCCCGCACAAGGTGCAATGGTAGTAGTTGCGATGGAAAATGATACTTTTTCTCAGGAAGCATTGGCTCATTTAAATCATAAAGCATCGGAAATCTGCACGTTTGTAGAAAGACAATTTCTTAAAACACTAGAAGGTGGTTGCACAGCACCAATCGGAGCATTAGCAGAAATCAACGACGATTTAATGACTTTAAAAGGCGTTCTCTTTTCATTAGACGGAAAAGTTAAACTGGAAATAGAAAAAACGATAAATACAACTTTATATCAAAATTTTGGCGAACTTTGTGCTACTGAAATTTTAGAAAACGGTGGTTCAGAACTAATGCGTTCGATAAAAAAAGCATTAGAAAAGAAACACTAATTGCTCAACTATGCACAAAGATTCAATACTCAAGATAATCTACCGCTTTTTTGATCTCATTGTATTGACCTACATCGTATTTGATTTTGGTTATAGCATTCACGAAGAATACCATACGCCAAAATTCATCGGTTTAGTATTAATCACTATTGCTTTGTTAGTGTTTAATATTTTCAAATATTTTTATTATAAAACGTCCGGACGGAAAAAAGTAGCGTTAGTTAATTCCTTGATAATAGGGGCTTTATTGGTAGTCGCACTCATTTTCTCCATAATCAATATCAATCTTCATTACTTAGAAGTTTTCAAGAAAATCAGACCCATTTTAGAAGCTGGTTTGATCTTTTATTTCATTATTCGATTAATGATTTTGGTGCGATATATCTATGAAGTGTATTATAATCCGGCCATTGTTTTTGTGGGAAGTTTTTTTGCCATCATCATCATTGGATCATTTTTGTTGATGCTTCCCAACGCCACAACAAATGGAATTTCGTTTACCGATGCACTTTTTACATCCACCAGTGCCGTTTGTGTTACCGGTTTAATCGTTTTAGATACAGCAACAGATTTTACCACCGTTGGACAAACAATTATCATTAGTTTAATTCAAATTGGTGGATTGGGAATTTTGACGTTTACTTCCTTTTTTGCCTTTTTCTTTCGAGGGAGTTCTTCGTTTAAAGAAGGTTTGAATGTGAGGGACTTTATTGCTCAAGATACTTTAAAAGATGTTTTAAAAACTGCCTTGAATGTGGTGATTTTTACCATTAGCGTAGAATTAGTAGGTGCATTATTTATTTATTCTTCTATTATTGATAATCCTGCGATTGAAGACAAGGTTTTCTTTTCGATTTTTCACGCTATTTCTGCTTTTTGTAATGCCGGATTTTCAACATTATCAGCCGGATTGAGCGAAAGTTACCTTCAATTTAATTATTATATGCAGTGGGTCGTAATTGTTATGGTTGTTTTTGGAGGATTGGGTTACAACATCATTTTTAATTTTTATCAATACATTAAAATCTTTGTTTTAGAACTTTTTGACAGAAAAAGAATTCATAAACATTTGAGTGTGATGACATTAAACTCAAAAATCGTTCTTTATACAACCGGAGCTTTATTGGTTGGTGGATTTGTTTTCTTATGGATTTCGGAATACAATAACACGATGAATTATCATCAAACGTTATTCGGGAAAATCACATCAACTGCGTTTAATGCTGTGACACCGAGAACCGCCGGTTTTAATACATTAGATTTAACAGAATTCACCGTTCCAACCTTATTATTCATTATCTTTTTAATGTGGATTGGAGCTTCACCGGCATCAACCGGAGGTGGGATAAAAACGAGTACCTTTGCATTAGCTACATTGAACATTTTTGCAATTGCCAGAGGAAAAACAAGAATTCAGCTGTTAGGAAGAAGAATTTCGAGTGAATCAACTTCAAGAGCTTTTGCCATTTTATGTATTTCATTAATTGTAATTGGATTTGCCATTTTATCGTTGTTGATTTTAGAACCAAAAGGAACGGACTTACTTTCAGTTGTTTTTGAATGTTTTTCGGCTTACAGTACGGTTGGTTTGTCTTTGAATTTTACACCAACGTTAACCGAACCAAGCAAATATGTTCTCATTGGAACTATGTTCATCGGAAGAATCGGGATGCTCAACTTAATGATTGGATTGCTTCGTCAAATCAATCATCAGTTTTATGAATATCCCAAAGAAAATATTTTAATTAACTAAAATCTAATAGAATGAAAATCATCATTTTTGGATTAGGAAATTTCGGAATGTCCTTAGCATTAAGCCTCACAGAAACTGGAAATGAAGTGATTGGGGTGGATAAGCAAATGGATAAAGTCAACTTGATTAAAGACAAAATTTCACACGCAATTTGTATGGATTCTACGAATGAATTAGCGTACGAAGCCTTGCCATTAAAGGATGCCGATAAAGTTGTGGTTGGTATTGGAGAGAATGAGGGTGCTGCCATTATTACGACGGCCATTATCAAAAAATTATCGAATGTAAAAATCATCAGTCGAGCATTATCGCCGATTCACGATACGGTTTTGGAAGCGATGGGAATTTACAGTATCATTCATCCGGAACAAGAAAGTGCCGATCGTTTAACGAAGCAAATCAACTTCAAAACGACGTTAGAAAACTATCAATTAGATAACAATTATACCATTTCCGAAGTAAAATCGAAACCGGAATTTCACGGAAAAACATTGTACGAATTAAATACAATCGATAAATACCATTTGAATTTAGTTACAATTATCCGTAAAAAAGAAAAAACGAATTTAATCGGAAAAAAATCAATCGTAAAAGAAACCATTGGTTTGCCAACACCTGAAACCGTGATTTATCAAGATGATATTTTAGTGGTTTTTGGTGAAAATAAAAATATTTCAGTTTACTGTGAAGGACAAGATTAACGTTGGAAAAATCAATCAGAATACTATCAACTAAAAAACTTCAACCCAACCAAAAACAGTTTTTACTTAATGCTGATTTTCGTTTGATTGAAGCTGATTTTATTCAAATTGAATTTCAATCTTTTCAATTGAATTCATCTTTTGATTATTTAATTTTCACCAGTCAAAATGCCGTTTTAAGTGTCATAAAAAATGAAAATCATATCATTTTGAAAGATAAAATTTGTTTTTGTGTCGGAATAAAAACAAAGCAACTTTTGAAAGAAAACGGATTTAAAGTTGAAAATGCATTTGATTATGCCGATGAGCTGGTTGATTATTTATTGAAGAATCATTCTGATAAAAAATTCACGTTTTTCTCCGGAAATTTGAGAAGAGATACGATTCCAGCCGCTTTTCAAAAAAATAATATCATTTTTGAAGAAATTGAAGTCTATAAAACCATTTTAACGCCACACAAAACTGATAATCAAATCGATGGAATTTTGTTTTTTAGTCCGTCCGCTGTTCAGAGTTATTTAAAAGAAAATTCTATTTCTAATGAAATTTGTTTTTGCATCGGGACAACAACAGCCGCAGAAATTGAAAAAAGCACAAAAAATATAGTGATTGCAAACCGACCGACGGTTGAAAACGTAATCATACAAAGTATAAATTATTTCAAAGAATCCTAAATCTGACAAAAGTTCGTCAGTTTAAAAAATATAATTATGATAAAAAACGATCTTTTTCTAAGAGCCTTAAATAATGAAACCGTTGAACGTCCACCTGTTTGGATGATGCGTCAAGCCGGAAGATATTTGCCTGAATTCAGAGCTTTACGTGACAAATATGATTTTTTCACTCGTTGCGAAACCCCTGAATTAGCTGCGGAAATTACCGTTCAACCCATCCGAATTGTAAAACCCGATGCGGCTATTTTGTTTTCAGATATTTTGGTTGTTCCACGAGCGATGGGAATTCACGTGGAATTAAAAGACAATTTAGGGCCAATTATTCCGAACCCAATTCGTTCGATGGATGATGTGAATAAGACTTTTGTTCCGGATGTTCACGAAACATTAGGTTATGTTTTTGATGCCATCAGATTAACCAAAGAAATGTTGAATGATGAGGTACCATTGATTGGTTTTGCCGGCTCACCTTGGACAATTTTTTGTTATGCCGTGGAAGGAAAAGGTTCAAAAAGTTTTGATACTGCAAAGGGATTTTGTTTTTCAAACCCAATAGCTGCTCACACATTATTACAAAAAATAACCGATACGACTATTTTATATTTAAAAGAAAAAGTAAAAGCGGGTTGTAATGCAATTCAGATTTTTGATTCTTGGGGAGGAATGCTTTCTCCGGTGGATTATCAGGAATTTTCGTGGCAATACATCAACCAAATTGTTGAAGCGTTGGCTCCACACACCAAAGTAATTGTTTTTGGAAAAGGATGCTGGTTTGCTTTGAACGATATGGCTAAATCAAAAGCTTCAGCTTTGGGTGTAGATTGGACTTGTTCAGCAAGAAATGCTCGTTATTTATCCGGTGGAAAAATCACGTTACAAGGAAATTTTGATCCGTCACGTTTATTATCACCCATTCCAACTATCAAAAAAATGGTACATCAAATGATCGATGAATTTGGGAAAGACAGTTATATCGTAAATCTTGGTCATGGAATTTTACCAACTATTCCTGTTGATCACGCGAAGGCTTTTGTGGAAGCGGTGAAGGAGTATAATCAGTAGGCAGTTGCTTATTTGAAAATGAGAAGTCAAAAGCATGAAAATAAAGCTATTAATTTTTGGATTGATATTTACACTAATTAGCTGTGAAGGAGAAAATGGAGGGGATGGGATTGTATTTGATAAAAATACAGGAATTGCGTTAGATAGTGTAAAGTATAAATGCATTGAAACAGAAAAAACAAAATATACTGATTCATTGGGTAGCTGGGAAATGTATGGTCCATTTGGCGGATGTATGCCGGATTGTCAAGATTTTCATGTTGAATTCTCTAAAGAAGGATACGAAACACAAACAATTAAAAACCCGGACAATGATATTTATTTAGAGTTGGAGGAATGAATTTATCAAATTTTAAAAAGTAGCTAGAGAATAAACATCCAATTTTCTTATCAACTAAAAATCTTCAACAATCGTTAAACCTTATACAATTTGATGATTGTTTCAAATTAAAATCTAATTTTGATTCAAAATAGAATTAAAATGCTTGAATTTAAAGAATACGACAATGGTTTTTTCCAAAACGAATCAAAGTTGGAAACTAAAAAAATGCCACTAACTACGTGGGATTTGTATGGTGATTTTTTAAATCAACTAAACAAAATTATATCAGATCAAAATCAGTTACAGCTTTTGGCCGCTTTTAATAGTTGGAAAACAGATTTTAATTTGAATAAATCGATAGATATTGATACTGTTGTTGTAGTTACTTGTCCAAATCTGAAAATTGTTTTCTCCACCAAAAATATGGTTCGAATGAACGGCTATCATCCGGAAGAAGTTATAGGAAAGTCTCCAAAAATGTTTCAAGGTGAAGCAACTTGTCTGCAAACATCTAAAGAAATAAGTTTGGCAGTAAAAAATCAACAACCGTTCGACAAAATTATAACGAATTATTGTAAAAATGGTTCAACTTACCAATGCCACATCAAAGGTTTTCCGGTTTTTAATAAATCAGGCGAACTAACAAATTTCATAGCGTTTGAAAAAGCAGCATAAAAAAAGGAGCTAATTTTAGCTCCTTTTATATTTATTTACTTCGGTTTTTACGAAATATCTGAAACCCTCAACGTATTTACCATTCCTTTTTCAGCAATTGGCATGGCAGCTAAGTTGATAACCATATCACCTTTTTCTACAAAACCTTTCTCTTTAGCTAATTTGTTTACATCTTCCACGGTGTCATCTGTACTGGCAAACTTATCATAATAAAAAGAACGAACACCCCAAAGCAAATTCAATTGGGTTAAAATTCTTTTGTTTGATGTAAAAACCAAAATATGGGCACTTGGTCGCCAAGCCGAAATCTGAAAAGCAGTATAACCACTGTTTGTTAAGGTAGAAATGGCTTTTGCTTTAATTTCATTCGCCATAATTGCCGCATGATAACAAATTGATTTGGTAATAAATCGTTTTGTGCGAACGTGAGGAGGATTATGCGGAACTTGAATTAGCGGACTGTCTTCAACTGATCGAATGATTTTTGACATCGTTTCAATCACTTCCACAGGATAGTTTCCTACCGAAGTTTCTCCGGAAAGCATTACGGCATCGGCACCATCCATAACAGAGTTGGCAACGTCGTTTACTTCTGCTCTAGTTGGGGTTAAACTAGTAATCATTGTTTCCATCATTTGAGTAGCAACAATAACAGGAATTCGTGCTGTTTTGGCTCTGTGAATCAGTTTTTTCTGAATCAACGGAACTTCCTCCGCGGGAACTTCTACACCCAAATCACCACGAGCAACCATCAAGCCATCGCAAAAAGCAACAATTTTATCAATGTTTTCCACCGCTTCCGGTTTCTCGATTTTAGCAATAATCGGAATTTTATACGAAGAATGTTTTGCAATCAAATCCTGCAATTCTTCTAAATCTTTTGGCGTTCTCACGAAAGAAAGTGCAATCCAATCTACTTCATTTTCAATAGCAAAAAGAGCATCTTTGATATCTTTTTTGGTCAAAGCCGGCAAAGAAACTTTTGTATTCGGAAGATTTACACCTTTTTTCGATTTTAATGGTCCTCCTTGAATAACTTTACAAACTACTTCAGTTGTTCCATTGGTTTCAAGAGCTTCGAACATTAATTTTCCATCGTCTAAAAGAATTTTTTCACCCGGATTTACATCTCTCGGAAATTCTTTGTAATTCATATAAACACGTTCAGCCGTTCCGGGAACATCTTCTGCAGTTTGAAAAGTAATAATATCACCTTTGCTCACTACAACATCTTCTTTCATCACGCCTACACGTAGTTTTGGGCCTTGCAAATCGGCTAAAATGGCAGTTGTGTATCCAAATTCATCATTTAATCCACGGATGATGTTGATGCGTTCTTTCACATCTTCATAATCAGCATGCGAAAAATTAATACGGAATACATTTACTCCGGCATCAATCATGTTTTTAATAACTTCTTTGGTGCTACAAGCTGGCCCTAATGTGGCAACAATTTTGGTTTTTTTGTTGATTGGCATATTGTTTTTTAAAAAATTAAATTGTTTTTAGATTTTATTCGACTTTTATCTACGGCATAAACCGTTGCAATTTGGTCGATAGTATTTAGTTTTGTTATTATTTTATTGATGTTTATCTGGCTTTCATCGCCTTCAATTTTTAGAAAAAAATCTACATTTTTAAATTCAGGTAAAAAGTAAATAGTATTACTAAATTCCTGTTCTTCTTTAAAAAGAGTGATGATTTTGTTTTTCTGAGGAAGAGAAATTTCCCTTTTATTTTCAATTAAAGTCCAAAAAATTTCTTTTTTGTTGTCTTCAAAATGAAAGTTTGAAAAACCTTTTTTTTGTTTTTCTGTTCCAATCAGAATTTCTTTTTTGTTTCGATGAAGTAAAATAGGTAGATTTTGGTTTATAAAATACGCAACTCGATAGTTTTCCAAGGTGGTATGAATGGCGATTAACTGATAATCTGCTTCTTCGAAGTCGTCAATGAATAATTTATGAATAGCCATATTTTACATTCAAACAAGATGTAAATATAGTGTTTTTAGCCTACAAAAAAGGGTGAATTTCTTAACTTAACGATAATTTATGAACGAAAACGATGTAGTTTTATGATTTCTATAATTTTTTGTCCATTTTTTCTTGGAAAGCGAAAAAGGCACGTTTCGAAGCAATTTCTTCTGCTTTCTTTTTGGAAGTAGCTCTTGCTTTGGCAATTATCTTGTTATCGATGCTTAACTTAACACCAAAATAACGTTGGCCGTCATTTCCGTTATCATCAAAAACATCAAAATGAAAAGGTTTTTTCTCTTTTTGACACCATTCGATTACTAAACTTTTGTAACTAATGACTTTTCCTTCCAATTTAGCAATATCAACATAAGGAACGATAACTCTTTTGTAGATAAATTTTTCGCAATACGGATATCCTTTATCTAAAAAAATGGCTCCTACTAATGCTTCAAAAATATTACCGTGAATATTTTCGCCAAAATGTTGAAACGGAACCTTACTATCTACCAATTGAATCAAATTTAAATCACGACCGAGTTCATTCAAATGCTCACGACTCACAATTTTAGAACGCATTTTGGTTAGATAACCTTCGTCTCCGGAAGGAACTTCGTTAAACAAATGCCCGGCAATAACGGCACTCAACATGGCATCACCTAAAAATTCTAGACGTTCATAATTAATCGGATTCCCTTTTAAATCCAGTTTATTGGAAGATCGATGGGTAAATGCTTTTTGATAAAATTCAATGTTATTTGGTTTGAATCCCAGTATTTTATGAATAGCTTCAAAAAAAATCCCGCCTTCTAGAGGACGGGAATTTTTGGTAAATATTTTTTTAAAAACGTTCATTGAGAATTATTCCTCTAATTTTTTAAATAAAACACAGGCATTATGACCACCAAAACCAAAGGTGTTACTCATTGCCACTTTAATATCTCTTTTCTGAGCTTTATTTAGCGTAAGATTTAACTCCGGATTAATGTTTTCATCCACTACAGAATGATTAATTGTGGGTGGAATTAATCCGTGTTTAATGGCTAAGATGGAAGCAATCGCTTCAATTCCACCGGCAGCACCAAGTAAATGGCCCGTCATTGATTTGGTTGAATTAATGTTGATGTTCTTCGCGTGATCGCCAAAAACAGCACTAATTGCCTTTAATTCAGCAACATCACCTAAAGGAGTTGAAGTTCCGTGCGTGTTGATGTGATCAATTTCTTCCGGTTTCATTCTGGCATCACGCAAACAATTATTCATTACTGCAATAACGCCAAGCCCTTCCGGGTGCGGAGCGGTTAAGTGATAAGCATCCGATGACATTCCGCCACCACCGATTTCACAATATATTTTTGCTCCACGAGCTTTGGCGTGTTCATATTCTTCTAAAACTAATGCACCGGCACCTTCACCCAATACAAATCCGTCACGAGTTGCATCAAAAGGTCTTGAGGCTGTTTCTGGACTCTCATTTCGGGTTGATAAGGCGTGCATCGAATTAAATCCGCCCATTCCTGCAATGGTAACTGCAGCTTCTGAACCACCTGAAATAATGACATCACACAATCCTAATCGGATATAGTTAAAGGCATCAATCATAGCATTTGCCGATGAAGCACAAGCAGAAACCGTAGTATAATTTGGTCCCATAAACCCATTTTTCATCGAAATATGAGCGGGAGCAATATCAGCAATCATTTTTGGGATAAAAAACGGATTAAATTTTGGTGTTCCGTCGCCTTTGGCATAGTATAAAACTTCTTCTTGAAAAGTTTCTAATCCGCCAATTCCGGCTCCCCAAATGACCCCAACTCTATGTTTGTCAACGTTGTCTGCAGTAATTCCGGCGTCTAAGATTGCTTCGTCACTGGCAACAATGGCATATTGAGCAAATTTATCCATTCTTCGAGCTTCTTTGCGATCAATAAAATCTTCTACATTGAAATTCTTTACTTCGCAAGCAAACTTTGTTTTGTGTTTTTCAGTATCATAATAAGTAATTGGTGCAGCACCACTAACGCCGTTAATTAGTGCATTCCAATATTCCTCAATGTTATTTCCTATGGGTGTTAAGGCTCCTAAACCGGTAACCACGACTCTTTTTAACTCCATTTTTAATGCTTATTTGTGAGTACGAATATAAACAAAAAAACCCTGAAATTTATTGAAAATTAAAAATCAGGGGTGTTTTTTTCTGTATGTGTGTGATTGAATGACAATCAATAAATTAGTTTTAGTAAAAATAATAACACCCGTTCCGGATTAGCAGAACGGGATGTTTTTAGTTATTATTTTTTAGCTTCTTCGATGTAAGAAATAGCTTGACCTACAGTAGCAATGTTTTCAGCTTGGTCGTCTGGAATTTGAATATCAAATTCTTTTTCGAACTCCATAATTAGCTCAACAGTGTCTAATGAATCAGCTCCTAAATCGTTTGTGAAGCTTGCTTCTGTTACAACTTCGTTTTCGTCAACACCTAATTTGTCTACGATAATCGCTTTTACTCTTGATGCAATGTCTGACATAATCTTTTAAATTTTAGTTTAATTGTTGGCAAAAATAAAAAACTTTATTTTAAAACAACATTTTAGTTAATAAATCTGACTACGAATTTAAAAAATATATTTGACAATAGAAGCTTAAACCCTATAAATTCTCGTTTCTTTTTTGTTTTTTTGCGTAATAAAAATTACAGGAAACATGAAGAACATCGTGATTTTTGCCTCAGGAACGGGTTCCAATGCGGAAAACATCATTCAATATTTCAAAAATAATACCTCAAAATCGGTAGTCGCTGTGTTTTCAAACAATTCTAATGCCAAAGTTTTAGAAAAAGCAAACAATTTGAATGTTCATACAGTTTCCTTCAATAAAGACGAGCTTTACGGCGATTTCGTACTTTCTAAATTAATCGAATTAAAACCCGATTTAATTGTCTTGGCGGGATTTTTACTTAAATTTCCGGAACATATCATCGCAGCATTTCCCAATAAAATTATCAATATTCATCCTGCGTTGTTACCTAATTATGGCGGAAAAGGAATGTATGGCAAGCATGTGCATCAAGCCGTTTTGGATAATAAAGAAACCGAAACCGGAATCACCATTCATTTTGTTAATGAGCAGTATGATGAAGGAAGGATAATCCTACAAGAGAAAACGTCAATTTCAGATTGCACAACGTCCGAAGAAGTGGCAACCAAAGTTCACGAACTCGAACACCGTTTTTTTCCACAAGTAATCGATCAACTTTTAACCCGTAACCTGTAACCCGCAACTTTCAAACCCGAAAAATTATGTCTCACCAAATCCACATCTACACCGACGGAGCAGCCAAGGGAAACCCCGGACCAGGCGGCTATGGCGTTGTGATGGAATTGGTAGGTTCGCCCTATAAAAAAGAATTCTACGAAGGCTTTCGCTATACCACCAACAACCGCATGGAATTATTGGCCGTGATTGTTGGATTAGAAAAACTAAAAAATCCAAATACGACTGTTTTAGTTACTTCCGACTCTAAATATGTAGTGGATGCTGTAGAAAAAAGATGGGTTTTTCAATGGGAAAAGAAAGGTTTTGCGGGAAAGAAAAATCCCGATTTATGGATGCGTTTTCTTAAAATCTACCGCAAACATAAAGTTGATTTTAAGTGGGTAAAAGGACACAATAGCCATCCACAAAATGAAAGATGTGATGAATTGGCGGTTTATGCTTCCGGTTTACCGAATTTATCGGTGGATGCGTTTTATGAAAAGGAGGAAGGGAAGTTGTTTTGAAGATTTTAATATGATACATCGTAGTAATCTTTTTACCCTCCACCACACCGCTCACAAAACATACCGCAACTAATTGGGGCTTACTCAAATCAACTAAAATAATCATTAATTACCTGTAGTAAAAATTCTATAATAATTTAAGATTTAGTTCTACACAGAATAAAAATTACCTTTTTTAATTTTGTTCTAAAACTACGTTTTTTAATCACTTAGTTGAATAGCGATTGTTTTTTTAATTCACTTTTTTCAATACTTTTTACGTAAAAAAAAATTAACATTTTATGCACAAAAAGTGCAAAGGAAAATAGTAGACGTTTTTTAACTTGCATTTAAATTTTTATAGCTTTAAAAACTTTGTTAAAGTTCTATAAAATACTAGTTTAAGTATCTGTTGTACAGTTGTAATAACAATTTTTTTGTCAAATTTTAATAATTAATTATGAAAAAATTTCTTCTTACATTTTTTTGCTTTTATGGATTAGTTTCTAGTGCTCAAAAAATTCGATTTGAATACGATGCTGCTGGTAATCAAATATTAAGAACTTGGTGTCCTTCATGTGATTCAAGAATGAATAATAATCAAGTAAAAGATATTACAGAAATTGAGGATAGTGATTTACAAAAGTTTTTCCCAGAAGATGTCATTTCTTATTATCCAAACCCTGTTAAAGAAGAGCTTTACTTAAAGTGGGATTTGAAAAACAACACTACTGTTTCAAGTATTGAAGTTTTTTCTTTGAATGGGCAGCTAATTAAAACGATAAAAGAAAACTTATCTCAAAACACCCAACTCATTTCGTTTTTAGATTTTCCTGTAGGCGTTTATTTTATAAGCCTGAATTATAGCAATGGTGAGCAAAAGTCTATTAAAATTGTTAAAAATTAAGTTATGAAAAAGTTTCTTTTATTTTTAGTGTTATTTTTTAATACAATTTATTTGTTTTCTCAAGAGGATATGTTTGGTAACACTCCTGTTCAGGGGGTTATTCCAATAAAAAGAGTTGGCAATCCTATAACAAATACTACTTTAAACAGATCTTTAACAAATGCTGATATTACGCCTAGTACTCCTACTGGGAGTTCGCCAGAAGTGGGGGTAACAGAAGGTCAGCTTTCTGTATCATTAACTGGTGGTGCCACGTATAGTATTCCAATTGCAGTGCCTCCGGGTATAAATGGAATTGTACCTCAAATTGCTTTAAGTTACAATAGTCAAGGTGGAAATGGACTAGCGGGTTATGGTTGGAATGTTTCAGGAATTTCAGTAATTACAAGAACCCCATCAACAAGATTCCACGATAATAATATTGATCCAGTAGATTTTGATGCTTTGGATAGGTTTTCTTTTGATGGTCAACGATTAATCGTGAAAAATGGTACATCAGGGGTATATGGAGCTAATAGCACTGTCTATGAAACAGAAAGCTTTTCTAATGTAAAAATAACATCTTATGGCGTGCATCCGAGTGGTGCAAATTATGGTCCCGCTTATTTTATCGTTCAATATCCAGATGGTTCTCTCGCTCATTATGGAAATTCAGTAAATTCAAGATCACTTACAGATTGGGCTATTACCTATTGGCAAAATCCACAGGGGGTTAGAATTTCATATCTTTATACTTTGTCTAATAATAATTTATCAATAAGTAAAATTAGATACGGCACTAGATTGACTACAACTCCAATTAATGAAATAGATTTTGTTTATAAATCAAGGGTAAGAGCAGAACAGGCTTATATTGGTGGGCAAAATTTTATGAGAAACAATATCTTGAGTGAGATTAGAGTAAAAGGAAATAACGTAGGATTTAGAAATTATTTGTTAACACACGAAGCTACCTCTTTAGGCTATGAGATATTAACAAAAATTACCGAAAAGAGTGGTGATAACACTAAGAGTTTTAACCCTACAGTCTTTAATTATGATTTAACCACAAATTCAGATTTATTCAATATAAGTAATCCGATACCGTTAAGTGTGGGTAATATTAGTTTTGCAAATTCAAGTAATATTAGTGGTGATTTTGATGGTGATGGAAACATGGATATTATTTTGTATCCAACAATAGGTACAGACACAAAAAAGAAATACTGGCTTTTTAGTGATATTCAAGGTACAGGTTTAAATATTGGAAGTGAACATAATGTAGGTTCATTTATAGATATATTTCCAACATCTTGGCTTAATCATTCAGATAAATTAATGCCCATGCAGGGTTGGTGTGTGATACAAAATAATTCAAGTAATTCAATAACTTCTTTCAAAAATTATTCTGCAGGTATTTCAAATCCAATTTATTTTCAATACGAAAAAACGTATGAATTTCCAAAATTCTCTACTATAATTGAATGTCCTAATTTACCGCACTGTGATTTGAGTCCCTTTCCTGAAAACATAGAGCCATATAGTATGAATTTGAATCTTGATCGAGATCCCATAACAGTAGATCCATTAGATCCTAATGATCCTGGGAATACTTCTTGCCCAAATCCAATAAATATCAATATAAGTCCAATTTTAAACAATGAGGCAACTATAACTTGGAGTCAGTTAGGCACTCCTTTAGCATCATCTTGGGAAATTTATTATTTTGAAACAGGTTTAGCAAATAACCCGTCTAATTTTGACCCTATTGGTACTTATACAATAGTGTCGCAAAATTCTCATGTAATTCAGAATTTATATCCTCGAAAAAGTTATAAGTTTTTTATTAGATCGATATGTGGTGGTCAAGTTGGAAATATGCCTGGAACATGGGTCGGTCCTTTAAATATAGGAGGTTTGATAGAACATAACCCGGGGGAAGTCGTATATCAAGTTATTCCTAAAGAATATGTAAGTGGAGACTTTAATGGGGATGGTTTAACAGATGTTGTTGCAATAGAAAAAAGAAGCAGTTATCAGGCGGTTGTTTGTCAGGGCAATTGTTATACAACTACCAATATATCTATTCCGGGAGGAAAAACTTATTTTGTAAATCTTGACAGGAGATTAACTGAGAATTTCGTTAATTTCTCTGGGCAGATTACAACCACCAATAATAGTAAATTTATTGTAGCTGATGTTAATGGTGATGGGAAGTCAGATTTAATGGTGTTTGACTCAGGAAGTGTGAAAGTTTATTCTCTCAATGAAAACAAACAGTTTGTTCAAATTGTAAGTCAAACAGATGGTAGTATTAAATCTGACAAACCGAGGTACATGGGGGATTTTAATGGTGATGGAAAAACAGACTTTGTAATACCTCAAGAGAACAACACAGATAGTTGGAGTTTCTTTTTGGCAACAGGAACAGGCTTTGAGAAAGTAACTACTACAATCGGATTGCAATACAAGATAGCAAACGGGGGATATTACGGGGTAAATGGGTTCAGTATTTACACTTACAGTTTGAATGAGCATTCTTATGTAGTGAATGATTTTAATGGCGATGGTAAATCGGATATCTTATACCAACAAAATTTAACTGTCGAATATGTGATGACTCGTAATGGAGCTGATTACACAGACTATGGTAATCCTCAATTAACCTATTTGGTTTTATTGGAAAATCAACTTTCAACTAATAATTCTATTAATTTTAATATTGTTAGTACAAATCCTTCATTTGGAGGTATCAGGAGAAATGCTATGCCAATTTTTCTAGACCACAATAATGTAAATCAAAACTTAGAGTATGGATTAATCTCAGGGAATTTTATTAGAACTTTTAAGTCAACAAAAGATAATAAAAGAGATACTAGATTAAAAGAGATTATCCTCGGCACTGGTGTAAAAGAGGTAATCACTTATACTCCTTTAAATTCAGCTTGTGATTTGCCTTTTAATTGTGATTATGCTTTTGAACCCTCTACTTACACAGAGAACTATCCAAACTTTGATATTAAGCAAGCTAATGGTTTTCAAATTGTTTCTAAAATTGAACAGATTACTCCGTCTTCACAATATAAAAAACAAAATTTCAGATATTACGGAGCCGTTACCAATGTAGAAGGACTCGGGTTTCTTGGATTTAGAGGTTTGTTAAGAACAAATTGGCATAATGATGATAATCCTGTAATCTCAACAGTAACCAAACATATAATTAATAAAAGAGGAGCCATTAATGAAACTTATACTGTTTTAGGAGAATTCTACGGGAACTTTACAAGTTATACACCGACCACTTTTATAAATAAAGTGAATATGACGTATGAAGATGAGTTATTACCCAACAAGGTTTATAAAATCAAAAACACCTTTACTGTTTCATTAAACGGCTTAGAGGGAACTTCTGGAGAAAAATCAACTTCGTATGACATTTATAATAACCCCGTCACAACAACTTCTGTTTCTAAAAACGGAACAACTGTTGAGAGAACAGAAGACATCAATATTGAATATTTTCCACCATCTACTGGTTCTACCTACTTTGTAGGTAGGTTAAAAAAGAAAAATTCAACTGTAACACACAACGGAGATACGACTACAGGTGAAGAAATTTATACTTACAATGCATCACATTTGGTTTCAAAAATTCAAAAGAAAGGACATTTAACCAACTATCTGACCGAAGACAACCTTTATGATGTATTTGGCAATATAACTAGAAAAACAATAACCGCTTCGGGCTTAGCACCAAGAGTTACTAATTATACTTACGATACCTCTGGTAGATTTCTAATCTCTGGCAGTGATATTGAAGGTTTAATTACTACTTACGCCTATAATACAAGCAATGGCTTGCTTTTGTCACAAACGTTACCCTCAAATTCAGGTTTTCCGTTAATAACATCTTTTTTATATGATGTTTGGGGTAAAAAAACTAGAGAAACAGATTATTTAGGAAAAAAGTTGAATTTTTCTTATAATTGGTTAAATCCTTCAACTTCCGGACACTTTTCAATTCAAACAACAGGAGATGACAATTCGTACAGCTCTGTTTGGTTAGATGATTTAGGGCGAAAAGTGGCTCAAGGATACAAAACAATTAATGATGTAATCGGTTCAGAATCAAATATCAGTTGGAAAACAGATGAATTTGATATTTATGACAGAGTAACAAAATCTTATGAATCCAAACTATCAACTACACCCAATTGGTCCGGTTTGTTTGGATCAACGTCGTATGATGTTTACGGTCGACCAATCCAAGTTGTTGAGCCGACCGGAAAAACTACAACTATTGCCTACAGCGAATTAACTACCACCACAAGTGATGGGGTGGCGAACAGTACATCAATTAAGAATTCTTTAGGAAATGTTGTTTCTATGACCGATAATGGCGGAACAATTACCTATCAATATTATGCGAATGGTGGTTTAAAGCAATCTAATTTTGAGGGAGTAATTGTAGCAGTTGAACAAGATGGTTGGGGTAGAAAAACTAAGTTAACAGATCCAAGTGCAGGAATTTATGAGTATGAATACAATGAATTTGGAGAAATAACAAAAGAGACAACGCCAAAAGGAATAACTACTTATACATTGGATAATTTTGGAAAAGTTTCCGAAAAAACAATTGTTGGAACCGGAGGTGATACTACCAACAATAAAACTACCTATACTTATAATTCGGCTAGCAAATTACTAACAAATAGTAGATATGATGATTTTACAGGAGGTTTTTATACAACCTATTCATACGGTTATGACAATTATAAAAGACTAAATTTTTATGATGAAAGCGGCTTTAATGCCTATTATCAGAGAGCAACTCAATTTGATGCGTTTGGCAGACCTGAAAAAGAACTTTATACCGGTATCAATACTTCAGATGGCAAACGTTCGGATAAATGGATAAAAAACACCTATAAAAATGGTCATCATTGGCAAATCGTTGACGATGCTACCAATCAAGTTTTATGGCAAACGACAAAAGTAAATGCTCGTGGTCAACTAATTAATGGAAATTATGGAAATGGAATAAATATAACTAATACCTATGATCAACACGGGTATCCTTCACAATTTAAGCACGATAAATTGACTATTCCTACTGCAAATGTAATGACATTAAACTCTGTTTTTGAACCGGAAAGAGGTAATCTAACCAGTCGTTACAACAGCATGTTTGATCATCAAGAAAATTTTACTTATGATGGCCTTGATAGATTAACCAGTTGGAGTAATAACAATGAAATACAAAATTTTACATTTACCAATACTATAGATGGTTTCATACCCACAAATACTAATGTTTCTATTGTTAACGAAACGAATTCTTCTTATTCAAGACTAAAGGTTACTACCAATGTTAATTTTGAAGGAACTCAAAAAACAGTAAAAAGTCATGCGTTTATTGGAGAAGTGTTAGCTATCAATGGGCAAATATTTTTAAAAAATTTAGTAGGAGTTAATAATTATGCAAAATTTTCGGTTGTAGAACGAAACCCAAATACAGGGCAAACTATAGAGATCCAGTATGGAATTAATGCAGGAATAAATTTTTCTTTTCAACATACGGTTTCTCAGTATTCTGAAATTGCTATAAAAATTATTGCAGGTAATGACATTAATTTTCAAGCACCAATCTCATTTTCTTTAGACAATATAAAAGTTGTTGAAATCAAAACCGAATCCCAAACATACGATACGTTAGGAAGAATTGATGAAAATAATATTGGAAGTTATAATTATACCAACACGTCTAAACCTTTTCAAAATACGTCGGTTGAAACAAATACGTCTTATTCCGATTATTATTTAAGTAGAGCAAATCTAGCGATTACCTATAACACGTTCAAAAGTCCGGTTGATATCATTGAGGAAGGAAAAGACAAGTTGAGTTTTATTTATAACATGAACAACAGTCGTTCAACCATGTATTACGGTAGTTTAGAGGCTGATAAATTAGCTAGAAGATACAGAAAACATTATGCGGCTGATGGCAGCATGGAAATTAAACAAGATATCGTTAACGGAACTGTTGAGTTTATAACCTATATTGGAGGTGATGCATATTCTGCCCCAATCATGTTAAAAAGTGACGGCACAATGCAAAATTATTTATATTTACATAGGGATTATTTGGGCAGTATTGTAGCGGTTACCAATCAATCCGGTGCCGTAGTTGAAAAGCGATTGTTTGATGCTTGGGGTAACATTAAAAAAGTAGAGGACGGCTCAGGAAACGTTCTTACAGGTTTACTTGTTTTAGATAGAGGTTACACCGGTCATGAACATTTGCAAGGGGTGAATTTAATACACATGAACGGTAGGTTGTATGACCCTGTAGTGCATCGTTTTTTACAACCGGATAATTTTGTGCAAGATCCATACAACACTCAGAATTATAACAGGTATTCTTATGTTTATAATAATCCATTAAAATATACAGATAAAAATGGTGAGTGGATTTGGGCGGCCGTATGGGTTGGTGCTATTATAGGAGCTGCTGCTGGCGGTGCAAGTTATATAGCTCATGCCATTCAAACGGGTAATTGGTCTTGGGGTGGTTTCGGAATGTCTGTGTTATCGGGTGCTATTATTGGAGGAATTAGTGGAGGCTATGCCTCAGCAACAACTGCTGTTACAGCAAGTGCTGTAGGAAATACTGCTGCTTCATCCTTTGCTGCTGCTTTTTTTCCTGCCATTAGCGTGCCTATCGGCGATTGGTCAATTAGTGTCTCTCCTTCTATCGCTTTTGGAAATGCTTCAGGTGCAGGTATAAGTCTAGGTGTGGGTTACAGCGATGGAGACTGGTCTTTTTCTGGAGGTGTTGGTGTAATGTCATATTCTAACTATAATGGTTTTGGTGCTAACGCTAATGAAGTCAGATATTCTGCTCTAGTAAATTATGATGATGGTAAAACAGGTTTTAGTTTAGGAACAAATTTTTGGAGGGGTTCAGCAGGCAGTGATGGTAACAATTTAAATCAACGAACAGGTATGGTAGGTTTTCATAATGGAGATTTTAGAGTAATGTATGAAAATGATGGTTCTATAGGGCCATTAGGTGATGGTGGAGATAGTTATAGAAGTGCAGCTCTAAATTTGTCTGTTGGTGATTTTACTGCAGGTTTTAATTTAATGACTGGCAAGAGAAATTACAAAGGAGAAGAAAGTTTAGAAGGAGGTCATAGAGGAAAACCTGAAATAGATAAGTTTAATAGAAGAATGCCAAATGGATACGCTTTAGAGGAAGGAAATAAATATAGACTGGGTGCATTAACTGTTGGCTATAAAGGTTATAGAGTTGGAGTTAATAGTGAGCATGTTAGACATGCGATACAAGATCAAGCTATCCATAATTTAAAATTAGGCCCGTTAGATAAACGACAAAGAGGGTTTGAAAATCAATCTTGGGATTGGAAAGGTTATTTTCAATATAAAACGCCAAATCAATTTACATCATGGTAAAGTGCACATATGTTTTTTTTGCTATGTTTTTCATATCCTGCGTATCAACAAAACATAACGAGGACAAGTTATTAAAAATGCAGGATGTGATTAAACAAAAAAATAAATTAAGATTAGATGGGTTTTATTATGTTAATAATTCATCTGATGTTAAATCGATAGATGTTTTATTATTATATAATGAAGGTTTTGTTATCAATGAAGGTAATTATAATGGTTTGTCTAGTAATTATTGTTTAGTAAATATTAAAAAGGAAAACTCTATAGAAAATGCAATTGATAGCTATAAGTCACGTTTAAAACTTTTAAATCAATCAAAAAAAATTCCTCGTTCATGTAAGATTTTAGAAAATGACTTAGATGGGAAAGGCGTTTTTGTTACAAATAATGATAGTATAATAATCCAATATTATAAATCAGATTTAAAAATACGAAACCAAGATTCTTTTAATGACTATTTTTTGCATGAATATAGAGGAGTAGTTTTGAATGATACATTATTTAAAATATTAAAAATTGTAAACTACAGAGATAATATCACTAAAAATGTTGAATTAGAGTTTAAATTTTTAAAGCACTCTGATAAGCCAAAAGTAGATAGTAAAGATATTTTTAAGAATATTTATTAATTTGAAAAAAAATATATTAGTATGTAATTAAATGGTTGTTTTCAATATAGTAAACCAAACATCTTTACAACATGGTAACTAAATATTTTCAAATAATAGTAGTTGTTTTTTTATGCAATTCTTGTGTTTACCCAAGTTATAAATTTGAAGAGAATAAGGATGGCGAACCAATTTTAACTACAGATTTATATACTTTAAATGATGAACTTACAATTGAAAATTTCAAAGTAATTGATACAAGTTCTTATTATATTGAAACTTTTCAAGGGCTAGATTCTAATGAAGAGCAAAGAGCAAATCCAAGAATTTATAAATTTCATAAAGATGGATATTATAAGGAAGACTCATATTTATATTTTGGAAAGTTTGATAAAGAAAGAAATAAAAAATCTGTATATTATGGTGGTAAATATAAATTAAAAGGGGATACTATTTATTTGGAATCATTTTATCCTATTAGTGGAGGTAAAACAAATATATATTCAAAAGTAATAAGTAAAGGTGTTATTAAAAACGATACCATCTACATTGATTTTTTTGGAACGCCTCATAAATATGTGAAGAAAAAATATAAACAAATTTTTGATTAAACGAAATTTTATAAAAAAACTCAGTTGCCAGCCATTATATGCACTACATATAAACTTCAAACTAATAAAATTTACAAATGAAAAAAGCAGTAACTATTCTTATTCTTTTTATTTCTTTTTTGCCTCATGCACAAGCTCAAGAAGCAAAAAAAGTTCAAGTTGGGTTTAATTATTCCTTTACAGACGATGATGATTTGTATAACAAACCGTTTTCGGGCTATGTGAATTACCAAATAAAAGCATGGGAAGATATTGGTCTACATGCAGGTTTTAGAGCGTTTTATTATTATCCCAAAATTAAAGATAATTTTACCGATAAATGGGGTTTTAATCCCAACATAAGTGCGTCTTATTCTTTCTTTGAAAAAAAAATGCAGGCAAGTTTGGCGGTAGGCTATTATTTTGATTCTTTTACATTTAAACCAACCACTGACGGCTTTATTACAAGTCCAAATCGGGATATAAAAACAAATGGTTTTACGATTTCTCCCGGCATAAAATATTTTGTGACTAAAACTTTTTTTATTGAGTCAAATTTGACAATCTTGAATGTAAAAAACAAATCCCAATTTGTCTATCCTGAATCTAGTGATTTTGTGTTTTTTAATATTGGAGTTGGAGTTGCATTTTAATATTAGGTTTTGCGAGTAGTTTTATATATATCATTTTTTTTATTAAATCTTATCTCTTCCTTTGCTCAGGGAGAAGCTAATAGTTGGTATTTTGGCGAAAATGCTGGTTTAGATTTTAATAGCGGCAGTCCTGTTGCTTTAACCAATGGTCAATTGGTTACAGACGAAGGTTGTGCCACCATTTCTGATTCAAGTGGTCAACTTTTGTTTTATACTGATGGTGTTACAGTATATAACAAAAACCATCAAATTATGGTAAATGGTACAGGTTTAATGGGACAAGCATCAAGTACACAATCTGCAACTATTGTTCCAAAACCGGGGTCAACAAACTTGTATTACATATTTACTACAGCTCAAGAAAGTAGCCCAAATGGATTTAGATTCTCTATCGTAGATATGAATCTTGACAATGGTAATGGAGCGGTAACTAATGATAAAAACAATTTGATTTTTACTCCAACTGGAGAACATTTAGGGATTACAAAACACGCAAACGGACAAGATTATTGGATTGTTATACATGGGCTTCATAATAATAGTTTTTTCGCTTATCAATTAACTTCATTAGGTCTAGAGTCTAGTCCGGTTGTAACTAATATAGGAGCGATAATTACTGGTAGTCCAATTGATTTTTTTGAAGCAGGGTCAATTAAAATAGCTCCAAGTGGCTCAAAATTAGCTTTTACAAGCGTTTCAGATATCGTACAGCTTTTTGATTTCAATAATTCAACAGGTGTTTTAACAAATGAAATCACATTATTAACCGAACCAGGTGAATTAATTGGTGCTGCTTTTTCTCCTAACGAATCCTTATTGTATGTTTCAAATTCTCATGGAAAAATTCATCAATTTAATCTGAATGTATCAGATATTCCCAATTCCATAGTTACAATACACCAAGGCAATATTCCCGGGCAATTACAAGTTGGACCGGATAATAAAATATATATTGCATTTAATAATAGAAATTATTTAGGAGTTATTAATAACCCCAATGAAATTGGGTTGGATTGTGACTTTCAACTTAACGGTTTTTTTTTAGAAGGGAAAAGAAGTAAATTAGGTTTACCGTCTTTTAATCAATCTTTCTTTTTCACACCCATGATTACATTATCTTCCAATTGCGAAGGCGAAAGTTCAACGTTTTCTTTTTCCACAAACCAAACGGTTCTATCTGCTTCGTGGGATTTTGGAGACGGGAACACTTCAAGCGAATTACAACCCACTCATATTTATACCAATGCAGGAACATATAACGTAATTGTAACGGTTGTCACTCCGTTAGGAACAGGAACCAATTCACGCCAAATTACCATTTATCAACCACCAGTATTGTTAAATAACGTTGTTTCCTTAAAACAATGCGATGATAACAACGATGGATTCAGTGCTTTTAATTTAGCAGAAGCTAATGAACTACTTGTTTCATCAACTTTAGGTTTGTCTTTTTCCTATTTTGAAACATTTGCAGAAGCACAAAACAATACAAATCAGATTAACAATTACATTGCCTATAGTAATCAAAATGTGAGCACAGATCAACTATATGTACGTGTAGAAAATACAAACAGTTGTTTTAGAGTTGCAACATTAAACTTAATTGTTTCAACCACGCTCATTCCTGCTTCTTTTCAAAAAACATTTACAGTTTGCGACGATAGTAGTTCGGGATCTGATTCAGATGGTATTGCAACATTTAACTTTAGTAGTGTAATATCAGAGGTTCAATCTTTGTTTCCGGCTGGTCAGTTATTAGATATAAGTTTTTATCAAAACATAAGTGATGCTTTAGCAGAGCAAAATCCAATCAGTAATACATCTAATTTTATCAATACAAATTCTCCAACAACACAAAATATTTACGTGAGGGTAGATAGTCAATTGGATAATGAATGTTTAGGTTTAGGTCATCACATCACACTAAATGTGGAAGCTTTACCAATTCTGCAACCCCTAATTTATACAGAATGCGATGACGATAATGATGGCATTTTTGGGTTTAATACTACGACATTAGAATCAAGTCTATTGACTGATTTATCGAATGTTATATTTAGTTATTGGGATGAAAATAATGCACCATTACCTAGTCCATTACCCAATCCTTTTTTTACACATTCTCAAACTATAAAGGTAAGAGCAACAAATACTACTACAAATGCTTGTTATCATGAATCAACAATTTCATTTATAGTAGATGATTTGCCTGAGATTAATACTATTCCAATAGCCTTTACAACGTTATGTGACGATGAGGTTAATCCTATGGAACAAGATGGCTTAGTTGCTTTTGATACTTCAACTTTTCAAAATACGTTATTGGGTAATCAAACAGGAGTGATAGTCAATTATTTTGATCAAACAGGAAATCCTTTACCTAGCCCTTTACCAAATCCATTTGTGAGCGGAACCCAAAATATTTTGGTAGAAGTAATAAATCCTAATAATAGTAATTGCAAAGCTACGGCTATTATTCCTTTGATGGTTAATCAAGTTCCCGTTTTAGAATTGAAAGGTGAGGCCTTAATTTGTAGTGATGATTCCTCTTTCACAGAGATTTTGACAGCTGGTTTAATGGATGAAAATTTAATTTCAAATTATACCTATCAATGGTACAAAGATGGGCAATTGATTGAGAATGCTACTGATTACACGCTTAATGTAAACAGTGAAGGAAGTTATTCTGTAACAGTAACCAATTCAAGCGAATGTGTAAGAACGAGAACTTTTACCGTGACAGCCTCAAATAGGGCTAGTATTGAAGAAATTAAAATTTTTGATTTATCAGAGAATAACTCCGTTACAATTTTAGTTTCAGGTTATGGTGATTATGTATTTAGTTTGGACAATACTCTTTTTCAATCATCAAATACATTTGAGGGTTTAGAAGCAGGGATTTACACAGTTTTTGTGAAAGATTTAAATGGTTGTGGGACAATAACAAAGGAGATAAATGTTTTAGGTATTCCGAAATATTTTACACCAAATGGAGATGGATATAATGACGTTTGGAATATTAAAGGAGCAAGTAATTTACAAAATTCTGATACGGTTATTTTAATTTTTGATCGATATGGAAGTCTACTCAAACAAATCAGTCCGATGGGATCAGGGTGGGATGGTACGGCGAATGGTAGGCAAATGCCCTCATCAGATTATTGGTATTCTATAAAACTGCAAGATGGTAGAACTATAAAAGGGAATTTCTCTTTAAAAAGATAGAGCTTTAAACTCTTTTTCATCTAAATTACAACTTCTTTTTTTGACACTAATAGCTTTGAGGTTTTTTCATTAATGCTTAAAATCATCAACCCTCTACCATCCATAAAACAAAACCGCACCAATTGCATATAAACCGAAATCTATTACATCTGCTGTATAACGAGGGTTTCTTTCAGGTAAATAAATTTCAAAAAACCAACCGAATAGCATTGCCATCACGAGACATTGAAAAAAAGTTAATTGCAGTTTAGGATTTGATTTTATTTTTCTTGCCAACCATAAAGCCATGCTTAAAACGATAGGCAAAGCAACCAAATCGTTGTAATAATTGTTGATGATTTTAGGCAGATTGTAATTATTTTGTTGAAGTAAATAGACACTAATAGCACTCACAAACAAAAGAAGAAACAACCAAAATGAATATGATTTTTTCATTTTCATCAGGCTGATATTGTTGCGGCCAACCATGCCAAAAAACTTCCAACGGCTAAAAGGATTACCCAAACCGAATGTACTATGTTTCCAAAAGCCCGAACTAACCAAAAACGATGATTACGCAACTTGTTTAAAAATGAATTTTCAGCTTCAACTTGTTCTTTTTTTAATTGCTCTAAATGCTTTTTCTTTCGCTTATCAATATTTTCTTCTCGGATTAAAGCGGGATTAATCAACTCGCCACAATTTGAACAATAATCCAAATTGCGATTAAATGATCCACAAGCTTTACATTTTATGATAGATAAATTAGTCAAAATTGGTTTTTTACAAAAATACGAAAAATAAAAAGGAGGATTGGAAGAGGAAATCTATAGAATTTATTGACTTGAATAGACTATCTTTTTTTATTCACAATTCAACAAACTTTCACAAACTTTTAAACTCCTACCCATTTAAACTTTTAAACAAAAACCGTATCTTTGCACCTTATTTCAAACCATAACTCATGAATAAACTACTTATTGTAGGAACGGTTGCTTTTGATGCGATTGAAACCCCTTTCGGAAAAACAGATAAAATTTTAGGTGGAGCCGCTACATTTATTGGCTTGTCGACCTCTTTTTTTAATGTAAAATCGGCGATTGTTTCTGTTGTTGGAGAAGATTTTCCGCAAGAATATTTAGATTTATTAACCGATAGAGATATTGATATTTCCGGAATAGAAATTGTAAAAGGTGGCAAAACGTTCTTTTGGAGCGGTCGTTACCACAACGATTTGAATTCAAGAGATACGTTGGTTACAGAACTAAATGTATTGGCCGATTTTCAACCAAAAGTTCCAATCGAGTATAAAAATGCACAAGTTGTGATGTTAGGGAATTTACATCCAATGGTTCAAATCAGCGTTTTAAATCAAATGACTGAAAAACCAAAATTAGTAGTTTTGGATACGATGAATTTTTGGATGGATTGTGCGTTAACCGAATTGCACGAAGTAATGAAACGCGTAGATGTAATTACTATCAACGATGAAGAAGCTCGTCAATTATCCGGTGAATATTCGTTGGTGAAAGCAGCTGCAAAAATCCAAACGATGGGGCCAAAATATGTAGTAATTAAAAAAGGAGAACACGGAGCCTTATTGTTCCACGGAAAAGAAATTTTCTTTGCACCGGCTTTACCATTAGAAGAAGTTTTTGATCCAACCGGAGCCGGCGATACATTTGCAGGTGGATTTTCAGGATTCATTGCTCAAAGCGAAAACATTTCGTTTGGAAACATGAAAAACGCAATCATTTACGGTTCAAACTTAGCATCGTTCTGCGTAGAGAAATTTGGAACCGAGCGAATGCTTACCCTTGAGAAAGAGGAAGTGTACGACCGCTTGAAACAGTTCAGAGCTTTAACTCAATTTGATATCGAATTAGAATAAAATAGTGTGCCCCGAAATTTCGGGGCATTTTTTATACAAATAGTTTTTTAATAATTGAACCACATAGAAACATAGTAAAGAAATAGCAGCGAATTTGATAGATCATTTTTTGGTTCACAAAGCTATGATTTGCTTTAAATAAGTGAAACGTCTTTATTAATTTTGTAAAACCTATGTATCTATGTGGTAAATTAAAATAAGTGAATATAACTAGTAATATTTAAGAACAACCTACAAAAAAGAAACTGAAATAAGTCAGTTAAACAACACAACACAATGAGTGACAACTTAAAACACGAATGCGGAATTGCCCTTTTACGATTAAAAAAACCGCTTCAATATTACAAAGACAAATACGGAACTGCTTTCTACGGGATACAAAAAATGTATCTTTTGATGGAAAAGCAACACAACCGTGGTCAAGACGGAGCCGGATTTGCCAGCATTAAATTTGATGTAGAACCCGGTCAGCGTTACATCAGTCGGGTTCGTTCCAACAAAGCACAGCCGATTCAGGATATTTTTGCCCAAATTAATGAGCGAATAAACGATGATCTAGCCAACAATCCTGAATTTCAAAATGATGTAGATTGGCAGAAAGAAAACATTCCATACATTGGTGAATTATTTTTGGGTCACGTTCGCTACGGAACTTTCGGAAAAAACAGCATCGAAAGTGTTCATCCGTTTTTACGTCAAAATAACTGGATGCACCGAAATCTCATTGTTGCCGGAAATTTCAACATGACCAATGTAAAAGAGCTGTTTGATAATTTAGTCGAATTGGGTCAGCACCCAAAAGAATTAGCCGACACCGTTACTGTAATGGAGAAAATAGGTCATTTTTTAGATGATGAAGTAACCGATTTATATCAGGAATGTAAAAATAACGGGTTATCCAAACGAGAAGCTTCTCCGGTAATTGCCGAAAAATTAGATATTGCTAAGATTTTACGAAAAGCATCCAAAAATTGGGATGGCGGTTTTGCAATGGCCGGTTTGTTAGGTCACGGCGATGCGTTTGTGTTTCGTGATCCTGCCGGAATTCGACCTGCTTATTTTTACGAAGATGATGAAATCGTGGTAGTTGCATCAGAAAGACCGGTAATTCAAACGGTTTTCAATGTGCCTTTCGAAGAAGTGCAAGAATTAGATCCGGGAAAAGCATTGATTATCAAGAAGAACGGAAGCTTTTCGTTAGAAGAAATTTTAGAACCATTAGAAAAGAAAGCGTGTTCGTTTGAACGTATTTATTTCTCCAGAGGAAGTGATGCAGAAATTTACAGAGAAAGGAAAATGTTAGGAAAATTAATTCTTCCTGCTGTTTTGGATGCGATTGATAATGACACAGACAACACGGTTTTCTCTTATATTCCAAACACAGCCGAAACTTCTTTCTATGGAATGGTAGAAGCCGCTCAGGATTTTCTGAATCAACGAAAAAACAAATACATTCTTACCAACCGAAAAACATTAACGAAGGAAAAGTTAGAGGAAATTCTTTCGGTTAAAATCAGAACTGAAAAAGTAGCGATAAAAGATGCGAAGTTGCGAACGTTTATTACGGAAGACAGCAGCAGAGATGATTTGGTAGCTCACGTTTATGATGTAACGTACGGTGTGATAAATCCATCCGATAATTTGGTGATAATTGATGACAGTATCGTCCGCGGAACAACATTAAAGAAAAGCATCATCCGAATGATGGATCGATTAAATCCAAAACGAATTGTGATTGTTTCATCGGCTCCACAAATTCGTTATCCTGATTGTTACGGAATCGACATGGCAAAATTAGAAGGATTGGTTGCGTTTAGAGCAGTTTTAGAATTATTGAAAGAAAGCAATGAGTATTCGATTATTGATGAGGTGTATAAAAAATGTAAATTTCAAGAAAAATTCAAAGACGGTGAAATTGTAAATTATGTCAAAGAAATTTATGCACCGTTTACTGATCAGCAAGTTTCAGATAAAATAGCCGAAATGTTAAGTTCATCGGATACAAAAGCGGAAGTGAAAATTATCTTTCAAACGGTAGCTAATTTACATATTGCTTGTCCAAATCATTTAGGTGATTGGTATTTCACCGGAGACTATCCAACACCCGGTGGAAACCGCGTTGTAAACCGTGCTTTCATGAATTTCTATGAAGGGAAAGACGCAAGAGCATACTAAATTGTAGTATTTTTTGCCTTTTAACGATTTTTGATGCATTTCATCTAATTTATTTGTTAACAAAACAGTGTTAATATACATTTGTTTCACCATAGCATTAGTAGGTTAAGTTTATGGTAGATTTGGGGCAAAAAGGGTACGCTATGCGTACCTTTTTTATTTTATATCGGTTTGGAATACACTTAAAATCCATCAAAAAACCCATATAATTATACAATACACCCTTTATTCCCTAATTGTTAAAATTTATTTTGCTATACAATAGTTTCTTACTAAAAACCGTTGTACATTTGTAATTACCATAGTACGCACGGTTAAGTTTATGGTAGATTTGGGGCAAAAGGGTGGAAGAAATTCCACCTTTTTATTTTTCCACAAAAAAAGCGACACTCGATAGAATGTCGCTTTTTTTGATTTTACTAAAGATTTGCTATTATTTTTCTACAGCATATCTTCTGGAAACTTCTGCCCAGTTAACTACGTTAAAGAAAGCTTCAATATAGTCCGGTCTTCTGTTTTGATAATTTAAATAATAGGCATGTTCCCATACATCCATGGCAAGAATTGGTGTTCCGCCACAACCAACACCCGGCATTAACGGATTGTCTTGATTTGGTGTTCCGCAAACTTCTAGTTTACCATCTTTCACACACAAAAAAGCCCAACCTGAGCCGAATTGTGTTGCTCCGGCTTTAGAAAACTTGGCTTTAAACTCTGCAAAGGTGCCAAAATCCCTTTCAATGGCTTCGGCTAATTCTCCGGTTGGTTCTCCACCACCGTTTGGTGACATCACTGTCCAAAACAAATTGTGATTATAAAAACCACCACCGTTGTTGCGAACCGCCGCATTGGTTTTGTCTAAATTAATTAAAATATTTTCAATTGTTTTGCCGTCCATGTCTGTTCCTTCAATAGCCGCATTTAGGTTATTGGTGTAGGCAGCATGGTGTTTAGAATGATGAATTTCCATCGTTCTGGCGTCAATATGTGGCTCTAATGCATCGTATGCATAAGGTAATTTTGGTAGTTCAAATGACATAATTTTATTTTTTTTGTGTTTAACAATAACGAGCTTCAAATTTAATCAATTAACTTTGGAAAAGGAAATTCTATTTCGTTATTGTTGTATTAATTTAAATTATACTCTTGAATAAACCCGCTTTTTCAATCTACGATGCTTCTGCCGGATCCGGTAAAACGTTTACTTTGGTTAAAGAATATTTAAAAATTATTCTCTTATCCAAAAGAGAAGATGCTTATAAAAATATTTTGGCTATTACATTTACCAACAAAGCAGTTGGCGAAATGAAATCGAGAGTATTGGAAACCCTTTCGCAATTTGCAACAGAAGAACCCAACGCAAAAGCTATGGCGGTGATAAATGCTATTGTGAATGAAACCGGATTATCAACACAAGAAATTAAACAAAAATCAAAAGCCATTATTCGAAATATCATTCACAATTATGCCGCTTTTGATATTTCTACGATTGATAAATTTACACACAAAGTAATCCGAACTTTTGCTCACGATTTGAATTTGCCTTCTACGTTTGAAGTCTCGCTAGAAACCGATAATCTTTTGCAAGAAGCCATTGATGCCATTATTGCTCAAGCCGGCGATGATGAAATGCTCACACGTTTGTTGGTAGATTTCACTTTAGAAAAAACAGACGACGATAAATCGTGGGATGTTACTCGCGACATCAAAGAAATTTCGAAGTTGTTAACCAACGAAAACAACCGTAATGAAATTGTTCATTTTAAAGACAAACAGATTCCGGAATTTATTGAGTTAAAAAAAAATGTGCTCGACAAAATCAAAACCATTGAAAAAAAATGTTTGGAAGCCGGGCAAAAAGCTATGCGACTCATTAACAACCATCAGTTAGATGCCAAATCATTTAGTAGAGGTGTAGTTTTTAATTATTTTACAAAAACGGCTCAAGGCGAAATCATCAACAATGCAAAAATTGAAGAATATTTGTCCGAAGGAAATCGGTATTCCAAATCCATTCCGAACCCACAAAAAGAGGCGGTTGATTCAATTGCAACAGAATTATTGCATTTTTTCAGTTTAATACATTCTTCCGTCAAAGAATATATGTTGTATTTGGCTTTTTTAAAAAACATCACACCCTTATCACTTTTAAATCGTGTGAGTCAGGAATTGGATAAAATTCAGGAAGAACAGAATATTTTATCGATTTCAGAATTCAATGCCATCATTCACAACGAAATTCAAAACCAACCTGCTCCCTTTATTTATGAAAGGATGGGCGAACGGTATAAACATTTTTTTATAGATGAATTTCAGGATACCTCGCAAATGCAGTGGGAAAATTTAATTCCGTTGATTGATAATGCTTTGTCCACCGAAGATTTAAACCAAGAAAGAGGTTCGTTGATGATTGTGGGTGACCCAAAACAATCGATTTATCGTTGGCGTGGTGGAAAAGCAGAACAATTTATCGAATTAAGTAAAGATGAAAATCCATTTATAAATCCGGAAAAGAAACTTTTTCATTTAGACACCAACTGGCGAAGTTATAGCCAAATCATCGATTTTAATAATCAGTTTTTCAAGTTTTTATCGAGCAGTTTCGAGCATCCGGATTATAAAGAATTATATGAAAAACACAGCTTTCAAAAAGAAAACGATAAAAAAGGTGGTTATGTGAAACTTTCTTTCATTCCATCCAAATCAGAATGGGAAGACGATATTGAAAAAGACGATTTGTATTTAGAAGCCGTCCTTCAAACCATTGAAGAGTTAAAAGCGAAAAATTTCTCCTATCGCGACATGGTTATTCTCACCCGAAAAAAAGATCCAGGAGTAAAAATTGCTGCTTTTTTAACCGAAAAAAGTATTCCGATTGTTTCGTCTGAATCGCTGCTGTTGCAAAATTCTTCCGATGTAAATTTGATCATTACATTATTGCGATTTCTTAAAAACGGTGCTGATAAAGAATCGAAAGCACATTTTTTGTATTATGTGGCTAAAAATCTTCAGCAAGAAATTCCAACTCACGATTTTGTGGCAAAAGGAATGGAATTTGAACAAGAAAGTGAATTAGAAACTTGGTTAACTTCGTTAGAATTGTCTTTTTCGTTTCAACAAATCAGAAAAAAATCGTTGTATGAAGCGGTTGAAACCATTATTCGAACATTCATCAAACCAAAAATATCCAATGCATACATTCAAGATTTTCTGGATCGGGTTTTAGATAGAGATATTAAAAACCAAAGCGGAATTTCAGATTTTTTATCGTATTGGGATGAAAATAGTGTCAAATTCAGCATTCCATCGCCGGAAGGAAACAATGCTATTCGTATTATGACCATTCACAAATCAAAAGGATTAGAATTTCCGGTGGTAATTTTTCCGTTTGCCGAAGAAAATTATACCAATTCACCCAAAGATAAATTGTGGATTGAACCCGAATCCGATTTAATCGAATTACCCAAAGTTTTAATTGATAACAATAAAAATGTTGAAGAATTTGGTGAGTCTGCAGCTGCCGTGTATCATCAGAAAAAAGAAGAAGAATTGTTAGATAACATCAACATTCTTTATGTAGCACTCACGCGGGCAGAAGAGCAGCTTCATATTATTTCGAGTATGAATTTGAATTCGAAGGGTGAAGTTTCTCCTAACAATATGTCGAGTTTTTTTCTAAATTTTCTAATTGAAAATACTATTTTCGATACTCAAAAAAGAGTATATGAATGGGGAAATTCGAATAAAGTTTCTCTTGAAAGTAAAAAAGTGCAGGAATTAATTCCCATTTCATTGGTAGAGGAAAATTTAAATCCAAATTCAATCAAAATCGCTCAACGTGAAAGTTTGATGTGGGGAACGCATCAACAAAAAGCAATTGAATATGGTAATGTGATTCACGAAATATTATCCTATATAAAAACCAAAAGCGACATTGATTTGGCGGTTACCAAAGCATTAGAAAACGGAATTATTGCTTTAAGCCAAAAAGAATCCGTTTTGTCGATTATCAATCAAATTTGTTTGCATCCTGAATTATTCATCTTTTTTGATGAATCGAATAAAATATTGAATGAGCAGATTATTTTACGAAAAGAAGATGCAATCGTAAAACCGGATCGAATTATAATTAATGAGCAAAATCAAGTAATGATTCTCGATTATAAAACGGGAAATCCGCTCGCTAAACATCATAAACAAATAGAAATATATGAAACTGC
Source organism: Flavobacterium azooxidireducens (assembly GCF_023195775.1). Taxonomy (NCBI): domain Bacteria; kingdom Pseudomonadati; phylum Bacteroidota; class Flavobacteriia; order Flavobacteriales; family Flavobacteriaceae; genus Flavobacterium; species Flavobacterium azooxidireducens. The sequence continues at coordinate 1,276,121 of NZ_CP096205.1, read as the reverse complement.
TTTGCAAAACATGGGTTTTAAAGTCGTTAAAAAAGCATTGGTTTATATTGGAGAAACTTTGGAAATAGTAACTTTGTAAAAAATAAAACAACATGTACGGTAAAATACAACAACACTTACAAAACGAATTAGATACAATTCAACAAAACGGATTGTTTAAAAAAGAACGCATCATTACTTCGCCTCAAGGAGCAGAAATCACAATTTCTACTGGCGAAAAAGTACTGAATTTCTGTGCAAATAATTATTTAGGACTCTCTTCGCATCCTGAAGTGGTTCAAGCGGCCAAAGATGCCTTAGATTCGCATGGCTTCGGAATGTCGTCTGTTCGATTCATTTGCGGCACACAAGATATTCACAAACAATTAGAACAAAAAATCGCTGAATTCTACGGAACCGAAGACACGATTTTGTATGCAGCAGCTTTTGATGCAAACGGTGGTGTTTTTGAACCTTTGTTAGGTGAAGAAGATGCTATTATTTCGGATAGTTTAAATCATGCTTCTATTATTGATGGGGTTCGTTTGTGTAAAGCAGCCCGCTATCGTTATGATAATAATAATATGGAAGAGTTGGAACAACAATTGATTAAAGCCAATCAAGAAGGAAAACGCTTTAAATTAATTGTAACCGATGGTGTTTTTTCGATGGATGGTATAGTTGCTTCACTAGACAAAATTTGCGATTTAGCCGATAAATATGATGCGATGGTAATGGTAGACGAATGTCATGCTGCCGGATTTATTGGTGCAACCGGAAAAGGAACATTGGAAGCAAAAGGTGTTATGGGTCGCGTTGACATCATCACCGGAACATTAGGAAAAGCATTAGGCGGAGCCATGGGAGGTTATACCACTGCTAAAAAAGAAATTATTGAACTATTAAGACAACGTTCACGGCCTTATTTATTTTCAAATTCATTAGCTCCTTCAATAGTTGGTGCTTCTCTAAAAGTTTTTGAATTATTAGAAAAAGATACTTCGCTTCGTGATCAACTCGAATGGAATACCAATTATTTCAAAAAAGGAATGAAAGAAGCCGGTTTCGATATTATTGACGGAGATTCTGCAATTGTTCCTGTAATGCTATATGACGCAAAGTTATCACAGCAAATGGCTGATGAATTGTTAAAAAAAGGAGTTTATGTAATTGGCTTCTTTTTTCCTGTAGTGCCAAAAGATAAAGCAAGAATTCGTGTGCAACTCTCTGCTGCTCATACCAAAGAACACCTTGATATCGCTATCGATGCGTTCACTCAAGTGGGTAGGTCATTGAAAGTTATATAGTTTTCTTATTAATATTTTTAACATTAAGTTTTGTAGTTAGCAGAAAACATCTTATTTTTGCATCAATTAACAATGTATTGTAATCAAAACAAATCAAGTATGAAACATCTTAACAAATTAGTTGTCGCTATCTTTATGTTTGCTGGACTAAGTTCACAGGCTCAGGATAGTAACAACCCATGGGCAATCTCCTTTGGAGCGAATGCCGTAGACGGAGGTAGAGTTAGTGCTGCCGAGAGTGTTAAAAATCAGTTTTCTGAATATTTTAACGCTAAAGATTTTTGGAATGTAGTTCCTTCTGTATCTTACTTAACAGTATCTAGACACGTAGGTGACAATTTCTCTTTTGGAGTAACTGGATCTTTTAACAAAATTGACAAATTTGTATCTGAAAAATCAGACATGAACAATGGTGATTATGTAGTTACAGATATTGACGAAATGTACTACGGAATTGATGGAGCAATCAACTATAGCGTTGGTACTTTCTTTAAATTTATCGAGCCTGTATTGCACATTGGTGGAGGTTACACTTTCTTAGGTGATAACAGTGCAGGTACAGTTAACGGAGGATTAGGTTTTAATTTTTGGTTCACTGATGTAGTAGGTCTTTCTGTAAAATCTACTTACAAACATTCTTTCGAGGATGACAGAACTGTTATGCCTTCACACTTACAACACTTTGCTGGTCTTACTTTCAAATTTGGTGGTAAAGATACAGATGGTGATGGAATCTATGACAAAGACGATGCTTGTCCAGATGTACCTGGTTTAAAACAATTCAACGGATGTCCTGATACAGACGGTGATGGAATTATTGATGGAGATGACGCTTGTCCAAATGAATTTGGTTTAGCTGAATTCCAAGGTTGTCCTGATACTGATGGAGACGGAGTTGCTGATAAAGATGATGATTGTCCAGAAGTTGCTGGTTTAAAATCATTAAAAGGTTGTCCTGATACAGATGGTGACGGAATCGCTGATAAAGACGATCAATGTCCAAACGAAAAAGGACCAAAAGAAAACAAAGGATGTCCATGGCCAGATTCAGATGGTGACGGAGTTCTTGACAAAGATGACAGATGTCCACAAGTAAAAGGTACTGTTGCTAACAACGGTTGTCCTGAAGTATCAGAAGAAGTTGTAAAACAATTAAATGATTTCGCTAAATCTATCTTATTTGATACTGGTAAATCTACTATCAAACAAGTTTCTTTCGGAACTTTAGCTTCTATCAAAAATGTAATGAATGAATATCCACATTCAAGATTCAGAATTGAAGGACACACAGATAGTACTGGTACAGCTGCTACAAACGAAAGACTTTCTAAAGAAAGAGCTGCTGCTGTTAAAGATTACTTAATTGCTAACGGTGTTGACGCTTCAAGATTAGAGTCTGAAGGATATGGTCCATCTAGACCAGTTGCTGATAACAAAACAGCTGCAGGTAGAGCTCAAAACAGAAGAACAGAAGTTGTTGTTATAAAATAATTTCTTTTTAAATAATTGAAGAAACGCTCCGATTTATCGGGGCGTTTTTTTATTTTTATAACATGAAGCCAATTTCTTTTTTATCGTTACTTGCAAAGCATATCGTTGCCAATTATTCAGCTATAATTGAGGAATTAGTTGTTGTTCTTCCCAATAAAAGAGCAAAAGTCTTTTTATTAGAAGAATTAAAAAATGAAATTCAACAAAACAGTTTTGCTCCCAAAATTATCAGTATCGAAGACTTTATTCAAGACATTGCCGGAATACGTTCGGTAGATTCAGTTGAATTGTTATTCGAATTCTATAATGTTTACATCAGTTTAACCGAAAAAGAGCAACAACCTTTTGAACAATTTTCAAATTGGGGGAAAACATTATTGCAAGATTTTAATGAAATTGATCGTTATCTATTAGAACCAAATCACGTCTTTTCGTATTTAAAAGACATAGAAGCCATTAAAAGATGGAATCTTGAACCACAAGACAAGACAAAATTAATTGAAAATTATCTTTTGTTTTGGGAGAATATGCCTTTGTATTATGATGCATTTTATAAACATTTGCTTTCCAAAGGAATAGGTTATCAAGGTTTGATTTATAGAGAAGCAGTTGAAAATTTGAATCATTTTTCAAATTCTATCCAACATAAAATCATTTTTGCCGGATTTAATGCGTTGAATCAAGCCGAAGAAAAAATATTTCAACATTTACTTTCTGTTGAAAAAGCAGATGTTTTGTGGGATGTGGAAGAAACTTTTCTCAATGACCCTTACCATGATGCAGGGTTATTTGCCAGAAAAATCAAAAAGTCATGGACTCATTACAAGTCAAATCCATACGAATGGCTATTCAATGAATTCAAGCAACCCAAGACAATTCAAATCATGGGAACACCCAAAACCATTGGTCAGGCAAAGTTGGTTGGTGAAATAATTGAAACCATTTCATCTGAACAAAAACTTGAAAATATAGCCGTGGTTCTAGGTGAAGAAAATATGTTGATTCCGCTTTTGCATTCACTTCCGCAATCTGTTTCTCATCTCAATATCACCATGGGTTATTCTGCCAAAAATAATCCCGCTCAATTGTTGGTTACAAAATTGTTTAAAATGCACCAAAATGCTTTTAAACGGAGTCAATCCAGTTATGTCTTTTACTATAAAGATGTGTTGGAAGTTCTTCAAAATCCGTTGGTTGAACCTTTTGCTAAGGCTAAATTGGTAGTTAAAAAGATGAATGAAAATAATTTCACCTTTATCTCTCACGCCAAATTACTTGAATTTAACGAAACAAAAACTGATTTTTTCACACTTTTATTTGAAAAATGGAATGATAATCCGGTTGTTGTTTTAGAAAAAATCTCATCCTTACTACTTGAGATTAAGCACTTTTTATCGTTGGAAAGTTCCAAAGATAAAATGACCAAAAGTTTTGTTTATGCGGTTTTTAAAGTGATTAATAAACTAGCAACTTATTGCGAACAATACAATCATATTACTTCCATTGAAGGTTTGTTTTCGCTTTACAAACAAATAATCGATTTAGCCGAAGTTTCTTTTGAAGGTGAACCCTTGCAAGGTCTTCAAATAATGGGAGTTTTAGAAAGCCGTGTGCTCGATTTTGATACAGTGATCATAACATCGATGAATGAAGGTGTTTTTCCCGCAGGAAAGTCGCAAAATTCGTTTATTCCGTTAGATGTGAAAAGAGAATTGGGTTTGCCTACTTTTAAAGAAAAAGATGCGATTTATACCTATCATTTCTATCATCTTTTGCAACGAGCCAAGAATATTTATTTGCTTTATAACACCGAATCGGAAGGAATTGATGCCGGCGAAAAAAGCCGATTTATCACGCAGTTGGAAGTGGAAAAACAACCGAATCATACCATTACTCATCAAATTTATAATGCTTATTTGCCTGAAAAAGCTCATCAAACCATGTTGGTTGAAAAGTCTGATTTGGTTATGCAACGATTAAGAGAAATGGCAGAAAATGGGTTTTCACCATCAACTCTTACAACGTATATTCGCAACCCGATGCAATTCTATTTTCAGCGAATTTTGCGTATTTCTGAAGTGGATGAGGTGGAAGAAAACATTGCCGTGAACACACTCGGAACAATCATTCACGGTGCTTTGGAGGAATTGTATAAACCTCATTTGAATATTTTTTTAAGCGTTTTGAATGTTGAAAATATGCTTCAATTGGCAAATGATGAGGTGTTGAAGCAATTCAAATTGGTTTATAAAGAAGGTGAAATTACGAAAGGTAAAAACCTATTGGCTTTTGAAGTAGCGAAACGGAATGTCTTCAATTTTCTTCAACTCGAAAAACGTCTTTTAGAACAAAATGATGCTGTGAAAGTCTTGTTTTTGGAAAAAAATTACGAACAAATTTTAAATGATGAACGACTCCCATTTCCCATCAAAATAAAAGGAAATGTAGATAGAATTGAACTTAGAAACGGAAAACTCCGCATCATCGACTATAAAACCGGAAAAGTAGAACAAGCCAGTTTATCTATTTCTAATTGGAACGGTTTAACGGAAGACATCAAATACGATAAAATCATTCAATTGTTATGTTATGCCTTCATGGTTCAATCCGATTTCCCGAATACGGAATTGGAAGTCGGCATTATTTCCTTCAAAAACTTAAAAGCCGGATTTATGCCTTTTCAAATTAAGGAAGGACGAGAAGTGATTGTGAATCAAGTAGATGATTCTGTTTTAGATGATTTTAAAACGGAATTAATTGTGTTGTTAAATGAAATTTTAAATGTTGAATTTCCTTTTGAGGAGAAAATTTTATAAGGATTAGATTTTCTTTATAAATCTAAGCAAAACAGCTTTCAATTCCGCTTCATTTTCAATGTGACTCATGTGTCCATCCGGAAAAGAAACCAATTCTACTTTTGTGTTTTCAATTTGTTCAATGCTGTCTTTGTAGTTCAACACACCATCTTTTTTACCTAAAATTAACAAAATTGGATAAGGTGAAAAATGCAACAAAACCTCTCTGTCGTTGCGAATTTTCATGCCTTCTAATGCGGCAACAATGCCTTGAAGTGGTGTTTTTAAAGCTTCGTTACGAACTTCTTCAATTTTATCGGCTAAGCGTTCCCGATTATCTTCGCTAAATAAATTTGCAATCGACATTCGTATAAAAGAAGAATAATTTTGTTTCACAGCCAAAATTGCCCGATCTCGATTTGTTTTGCGTTCCTCACTATCGGCACGCGAAGTCGAATTCAACAAAACCAATCCTTTCACGTTATCCGGATACAATTCGGCGAAAGCCAACGCCACATAACCACCCATCGAATGCCCGATAAAAACTGCTTTTCTGATTTTTAGTTCATGCAACACTTCATGTGCCATATCGGCTTGGTCTTCCATGGTGTGGACGTAACCTAAACATTCTGTATCGCCGTGACCCAATAAATCGATCGCAATGATGCGATTTTTCTTTGAAAATTCATCTATAAACGCATTCCACATTCCTAAATTTTCCAGAAAACCGTGAAGTAAAACCACAGCCGTTCCTTTTCCTGTGTCGGTATAGTTGATTTTGGTGTTTTTGTAGAGGGTTGTTTTAGGTTTCAAGTTTCAAGTTTCAGGTTGGTTTGGCAAAGTAAATTATAAGTGAGCGAAAATCCAATTTGAAATGAATAAATTAGTTTATTAAAACAGAATATCACAACTCTTTAATTTTTTAATTTCCCAGTGCAGCCCGATTACATCTCTTTTCTAAAGCCAAGAAAGTAAGTCTTTTAGGATTTTTTTTTGTATTTTCGTTAATTCATTATTTTCAATTCTATTTACTTGTGATTTCATTTTGTAAACATATTAATAACTTACAATCAAAAGCATTTCTGTTATTGCTTTTTATTTTCCTCTTTCCCTTAAAATCTTTGGGACAAGGGTTTGATTGGGTATATGCTACGAAAGGTGTGGTTGGCCAAGATCTTATTCCTGGTTCGCCTGTAACACATTTGGTTACGAATAGTAGTAATCATATTTATGCAATAGGGAGACATAATGGTCATTCTGATTTTGGAGATGGTCAAGAAGAAATTTTTTTTAGCACAGGATCTATAACATCCGGTTTCTTAGTAAAATTAGACGAAAGCAAAAATATTTTATGGGCTAAGAATTGGAAACTAGGCGGTCATTACCTCTTTACTTCAATAAAGTTAGATGAGAACGAAAATATTTTCATCAGTGGATCTACTCGACCACATGTTTCAACATTATATTTTGATCCAAACCCTCCAAATCCATTTTTCCCAAATATATTGTCACCAACCTATGAAGACTTGTCAAAAGATCAAATTTATGGGTTTGTTTTGAAATTAGATAAATATGGTAATTATATAGACACTATTTTATTTGAAGACACTTTTATTTACGATATTGAATTAGATAGTAATAATGATTTAGTTGCTGTTGGATACACAATTTTATATAGCGATAATATATTTATCGATCACATAGTCGAATGGGGTTATATTACCAAATTAGACAATAATTTAACTACTATCTGGGAGAAAACATTTGATAATCAAAATAGTAACTCTTATAATGGTTTGTCAGAAATTGAGATAGATAGCCAAAATAATATCTATTGTACTGGTTTTTATCGCAACAATTTTATGTTTGGTAATACAGTTTTAGAGCAAGTTCCGGCTGATGAATATATTACTTCAGAGTTCATATTAAAGTTACTTCCTAATCTAGATGAAAATTGGATTATAGATTTGTTGGATTATAGTGTTACTAAAATGAAAATAGATGAATCAGATACTATTTTCTTCTCAGCAAATTATACAGAACCTTTCTCTATACAATTTAATAATACCAATATAAGTGATTTACCTCCTAGTAATGACTTAAGTTATAATTCGGTGTTGTTTAAAGCAGACACAAATGGAAATCATATTTGGAACACTCCTTTATTTGGTCCCGGAGATCAAAGGCTAATGGATTTCACCTTTAACAATCTTGGTGAATTGATTATGCCAATAAAGTCAAAGTATAATCAATTATTCTATAGGAATGAAGACACAACTATAGAAGTAGAAAATGCATCAGCATTATTGCTGAAAGCAAACTTGAATGGAGAATTGATTGATTATAAACTATTATTTGAAAATACAATTGAAGATCGTGTAAATGTTAATACAGTTAGTACCGACACAGAAGACAATATACTGTTAGGAGGTTATTTTAGTCGAGAAACCGATTTTGACCCACATCCGTTTAATGATTATATTTTATCTACAGATATATTTGAAATCGAAGATACGGGATGGTTTTATTATGAAACAAGAGCTTACGTTTTAAAACTCACTAACTGTGATATTGTCCCTCTGTTTGAAGACACTTACGAATTTTGTTTCGGCACAACTCCAAATCCTGTAATTGCAGACATCAAACCAAAAGCGTTAAATGTCAAATGGTATAGTTCGATGGTGTCTTCAACGCCTTTAAGTGATGATTTTGAAGTAATTGACGGACAGACCTATTTTTATGAAAACATTGTTGAAAATTGTCCCAATTTTGAAAGATTGCCCGTAATAATGACCATTTTCGTTCCGCCACCTCCAGTTTTTAATACTTTGCAACCTTGTTATGTTGAAGATTTAATGTTATCGGATTTATCAATAGAAGGACAAAACATAACCTTTTATGATTCGATCGATGGAGATTCAATTCCTTCTTCTACAGCAATTATTCCAGAAACCACCTATTATGTGAGCCAAACCATTAATGAATGTGAAAGTGAACGCATTCCAATCATTATTTCAGATCTTTTAGGAGCCAGCCTAAATCAATATACACTGACCTTTTGTAAAGAAGACGAAGAGGGTGTTTTTGAAGTTATCAATCTTTCTGATTACAACAATTTCTTCCTTCCTTCAGGTGCATTAGCGTCTGATTTTGATTTTAGTTATCATAATTCTTTTGAGGATGCCAATGGAAATTTGAACCTAATTACCAATTATCAAAACTATCAAGTTACGAATCAAACTATTTTTATCAGAATATATTCTGAACAAAATTCTTGTTTTAAAATAACGGAATTAGTCATACAATTTTCAACACCTCCAACCATCGAAAATATCATCACAGAAGATTGGACTGATAGTAATAACACCATTACAGTTTTACCAAACGATGAAAATTTCTGGTATTCTTTAGATGGGATAACTTACCAAAATAGCAATTATTTTGAAAATGTATTAGCCGGAGAATACAACATTTATATCAAAAATGAATCAAACTGCGTGGGTATAGCAGAAAAAATTTATTTGCTTAATTATCCAAAGTTTTTCACCCCAAATGGTGATGGACTGAATGATCAATGGAGAGTTAAGTTTTCTGAATTTCAAGAGCTATTTCAAGTAGAAATCTACGACAGATACGGAAAATTCATTAAATCGTTTGATAAAAATAGTATCGGTTGGGATGGAAAACACAATGGAATTAATCTTCCTTCAAGTGATTATTGGTTTAAAATAATCCGAATATCAGACAAAGAAATCATTTATCGTGGGCATTTTTCTTTAAAAAGGTAAATTTTATTTTCCGCTTTAAGAGCAATAGTTCTTATCAAAAAAAATTGGCTTAATCAAAGAAAAGTAAATTATTACAGAATAAAAATCCTATTTTTGAGAAAAGGAATTTTGATATGAATATATTAATTGTAATAGATTTTGTGTCATTTCGACGAAGGAGAAATCACATCAAGTTAGTCATATTGTGAGATTCCTCCTTCGTCGGAATGACAACTTTGCGGACAAAAAAACGACCCACATTCCTGCAAGTCGCCTTTTAAACATATAAACCTTTAAACTCTTAAACCAAATTAAGAATTCATCAAAGATTCAATTTCTTCAATCTCAATCGGAATATTTCGCATCAAATTAAACGGTTCACCACTTTTTTGTATTACCACATCATCTTCCAAACGAATACCAAAACCTTCTTTTGGGATATAAATACCGGGTTCAACCGTAAAAACCATATTGGCTTGCATTGGTTCGTGCAACAATCCGTAATCGTGCGTGTCCAATCCCAAATGATGCGAGGTGCCGTGCATAAAATATTTTTTATAAGCCGGCCATTCCGGATTTTCATTTTGCACATCGACTTTGTCTAAAAGTCCTAAATTCAATAATTCTGAAGTCATTATTTTACCCACTTCCACATGATATTCTTTCCATAAAGTTCCGGGAATTAATAATTTCGTAGCTTCATTTTTTACATTCAAAACCGCATTGTAAACGGCTTTTTGGCGGTCGTTAAATTTCCCTGAAACCGGAATCGTTCTCGTCATATCACTCGAATAGTTAGCGTATTCTGCACCAACATCCAACAAAATCAAATCGCCGGCTTTGCATTGTTGGTTGTTTTCAATATAATGTAAAACATTCGCATTATTTCCAGAAGCAATAATCGGCGTATAGGCAAATCCTTTCGAACGATTTCGGATGAATTCGTGAGCAAATTCCGCTTCAATTTCATATTCCATCACATTCGGCTTCACAAAAGATAGCACTCTGCGGAAACCTTTTTCAGTTAAATCACACGCTTTTTGCAATAAATCAATTTCTTCACTTTCTTTCACCGAACGCAAACGCTGCAAAATCGGATTGCTTTTTTCCACTTTATGAGCCGGATAATTTTCTTTCCACCATTTTGTAAAACGAGCCTCACGGGTTTCCGTTTCAATCGAAGCACGATAATGTTCATTGGTGTTGATGTACATCGTATCAGAATAGGCCATCACCTCTTTCAAAATCTTATTAAAATCGCTTAACCAATATACCGATTTAATACCCGAAACTTCAAAAGCACGGTCTTTAGTCAGTTTTTCGCCTTCCCAAACTGCTATGTGTTCGTTGGTTTCTCTTAAAAATAAAATTTCTTTCAAATGAGCATACGGTGCATCGGGAAACAAAAGCAAAATACTTTCTTCCTGATCTACGCCTGACAAATACAAAATGTCACGGTGTTGTGCAAACGGCAACGTCGTATCGGCACTCACCGGATAAATATCATTAGAATTAAAAACCGCCACACTGTTTGGCTTCATTTGAGCGATAAATTTTGCTCGGTTTTTTATGTATAAATTTCGATCAATCGGATGGTATTTCATATCAGGAAAATTGTAAATTAAAGAATTTCAAAAATAACAAGAATACAACGATTTGCTGTTAATTCAACGATAAAATTTTGTCAACAGCTGAGTTATGCCTAATTTTCCGTACTAAAATCAATTTTATGAGAAAAGAATGTATCTGTTTTGTTTGGTTTCTTTTTGCAGTTACTTTTTCATGGGCTCAAAATGAAAATGGTTTCAAAGAAAATTCATTAGTCAAAAACATTGCTTTTCAAAGTGTTGGGCCAACTGTCATGAGTGGAAGAGTGGTTGATGTGGATGTAAATCCCAATAATCCAATTGAATTTTATGTGGCCTACGCTTCTGGCGGACTCTGGTATTCCAACAACAACGGAATGAGTTTTGAACCAGTCATGGATTCTTCGCCTACTCAAAACATTGGCGAAATTGCCGTAGATTGGAAAACCGGAACAATTTGGGTGGGAACCGGTGAACACAATGCCTCTCGTTCTTCGTATGCCGGAATCGGAATTTTAAAATCTTCTGATAAAGGAAAAACGTGGAAAAATATGGGTTTAACCGACAGTCATCACATCGGAAAAATCGAAATTAACCCGAATAATTCTAATGAAATTGTAGTTGGCGTGACCGGACATTTGTATTCTAAAAACACCGAAAGAGGAATTTATAAATCAACCGATGGCGGGAATTCGTGGAGACAAACGCTTTATATTGATGATGAAACCGGAATTATCGATATTTCTGTTTCACCAACAAATTTTAACATTCAATATGCTGCAGCTTGGAAAAAAGATCGAAAAGCATGGAATTTTTTAGGAAATGGCACTACTTCCGGAATTTATAAAAGTGAAGATGGCGGAAATTCATGGAAATTAATTTCAACACCGGAAAGTGGATTTCCCACCGGAGATGGTGTGGGCAGAATTGGTTTGGCCGCTTTTGATGACAATACGATTTATGCTTTGTTAGACAATCAAAACAACAGACCTTCGACAGCTTCAAAAAACACTACTTTGCCAACCATGTTTAGCGTACCGGGCGATGTTTTTATGCAAATTCCTGATAAAGAAGTTAATTCGTATTTAAAAAAACGCGGTCATACCGAAAAATACCGAGCTCAAAATTTAAAAAATTTGGTTAAGGATGGTGCGATGAAACCTGAAGAAGTCAAATCACTTCTTTTGGATGCCAATGCCGCTCTTTTTGAAACCGAAGTTATTGGTGCAGAAGTTTATAAATCGACCGATGGCGGAAAAACATGGAAAAAAACACATACCGATTTTATTGATGATTTTTATTATTCGTATGGTTATTATTTTGGGAGAATTGCAGTTGATTCAAATAATTCGGATAAAATTTACCTTTCCGGAGTTCCGGTTTTAAAGTCGGATGATGGCGGGAAATCCTTTGTTTCCATCAATCGCGAAAATGTGCACGTAGATCATCACATTGTGTGGGTGAATCCTAAAAAACCAGGTCATTTAATCAATGGAAATGATGGCGGATTGAATATTTCGTATGATGATGGAGCCAATTGGATAAAATGCAATCCGCATGGAGTGAGTCAGTTTTATTCCGTGAGCGTAGATTATCAAAAACCATATAACATTTATGGTGGAATGCAGGATAACGGCGTTTGGGTTGGCCCGAGTAATTATAAATACAACGTAGAATGGCATCAGGAAGGAAAATATCCGTTTGAAAGTTTAATGGGCGGCGATGGGATGCAAACGCAAATTGACCGAAGAAATGCTGACATCGTTTTTACAGGTTTTCAGTTTGGGAATTATTATCGCATCGACAGAAGTAAAAAGGAAATGAAATACATTTCGCCTAAAGCAAAAAAAGATGAAAAACCGTTACGATTCAATTGGCAAACACCGATTTTGTTGTCTTCGCATAACCAAGATATTTTGTACATGGGTTCCCAATATCTTCACCGTTCTTTCGATCAAGGAGAAACGTGGTCACCAATTTCTTCCGATTTAACACAAGGTGGAAAAGAAGGAAATGTGGCTTATGGAACGCTCACCACCATTAGCGAAAGCAAACAACAATTTGGAGTGATTTATGCGGGAAGTGATGATGGTTTAGTGCATATTTCGAAAGACGGCGGTGTGAATTGGCAGAATATTTCAACTACTTTTCCAAAAGATTTATGGGTTTCCAGAGTCGTGGCTTCGACTCACAAAAACGATCGAGTTTATGTCACTTTGAATGGTTATCGTTGGGATGATTTTAAACCGTATGTTTATTTTTCCGATGATTACGGGCAAACGTGGAATTCAATTGCTCCGAAATTTGAAACGCTTTCTGTAAATGTGTTAGTGGAAGATAATGTAAATCCGAATATTTTGTATTTGGGTTCTGATAATGGTGTTTACATTTCATTTGATCAAGGTAAAAACTGGCAAACTTTTAACAACGGAATGCCTCCGGTTGCAGTGCACGACATGGTTATTCAAACCGAAGCTAATGATTTGGTGGTTGGAACGCATGGAAGATCGATTTATAAAGTGAATTTGAAGTCAATTCAGCAATTGAATGAAGAAACGTTAGCTTCAGATCTAAAAATATTTTCAGTTGATAATCTTGCTCATTCTGATTTCTGGGGAAGCACTTGGAGTAAATGGCTGCCTGCCAATGAGCCAAAAATAGATGTAGATTATTACGCAAAAAATAAAGGCGAAGTTACGATTCAAGTCATTCACGAAAACGGAATTGTTGTATTTGAAGATAAACAAACTGCATCAATCGGAATAAATCAATGGAACTACGACGTAGAAATTTCAAAATCCGGAATCGAAAAATGGAAGAAAAAAGATAAGAAAGTTACTTTAACGGAATCAAAAAATGGAAAAACGTATCTAATTCCCGGAAAATATCAAATCAAAATCACTCAAGGAAAAATTTCACAATCCACACCTTTTGAAATCGCACAAAATGAAAGAAATAAAAAAGAATAAATTTTTAAGTACGCTCGCTCCCCTCTCCTTTGGAGAGGGGTTGGGGGTGAGGTTTTTAATCCTATTAATATCAACATCTTCATTCTCTCAGAACAAATCACCCTATCAAGTTTTCGATAAAAACGGCAAAAAATCATCCTATGAAAAAATCCTAAAAGCAGCTGAAAAATCAGAACTTGTTTTATTTGGCGAACACCATGATAATTCAATCGTACATTGGTTGCAATTAGAATTGACAAAAGATTTAGCCGAAAAAAAGCCATTGATTTTAGGAGCAGAAATGATTGAAGCCGATAATCAAAAGCAATTAAATCAATATTTGAATGACGAAATAGACCAGAAAAAGTTTGATACTACGGCACGTTTGTGGAACAATCACAAAACCGATTACAAACCACTAGTTGATTTTGCGAAAGCGAAAAAATTCCCTTTTATCGCCACAAATGTGCCAAGACGATATGCGAGTGTTGTTTTTAAAAAGGATTTTGCAGGTTTAGACGATTTATCCGATGAAGAAAAAAGTTGGATTGCTCCGTTACCAATTCCGTTTGATATTAATTTGCCCGGTTATCAAAAAATGTTAGAAATGATGGGTGGCCATGCCGGAGAAAAGATGCCAAAAGCCCAAGCAATTAAAGATGCAACGATGGCTCATTTTATCGTTCAAAACCTAAAAAACGGCACTATTTTTGTGCATTATAACGGAACGTATCACAGTGATTTTTTTGAAGGAATCAATTGGTATGTAGATCAATACCGTAAAAACACCAAAATTATTACGATTGCTACGGTTGAACAAAAAGAGTTAAGTAAATTAGAACAAGAACATTACAATAAAGCCGACTTTATTCTCGTTATAGACGAAGATGTGACCAAAACCTACTAAGATGACCAAACTGATTAAATTGACTTCTGTACTTTTTCTCTTAGCGATAAGTTACGGATTTTTCTCTTGTAGTTCCGAAGACGGACCTGCTGAACCGGCTAATTTAATCATCAAAATTAAGTTTGATCCAAATCAAATGAGGTTGAATAATTTAGGACAACCTTCGGTTATTCCCAATGGAAATGCAGCTCAAACACCTGATATGAAAAGCATTAGTGCTCATTATTTAGAACTAGCACCTTCGGCAACTACATTATTAGGACAAGGAAAAGTGCTTTATCATGCTCCTGAAACTGATTTAGGCGGAGCGATGGCGATTGATTTCAGTCAAGCAAAAATTGTGGGTCAAAATGAGGTTTTTCTAACCATTCCCATCACAGCACAAATGGCAGGATCATATGAATGGGTTCGACTTTCATTATCCTATCAAAGTGGAAAAATTCAGGTTTTTAGTCAAGGAACAACCTATACTGGAACTTTAGATAGTTTTTTAGGCTATAATACATACATTGGTTCACATAGTATTGGCAATAATGTTTTTCCTGTAAACGCAAATAGATTGCAAGGTTATTGGGCTTTTGCATTGGATTCATTT
Source organism: Flavobacterium azooxidireducens (assembly GCF_023195775.1). NCBI lineage: Bacteria > Pseudomonadati > Bacteroidota > Flavobacteriia > Flavobacteriales > Flavobacteriaceae > Flavobacterium > Flavobacterium azooxidireducens. The sequence continues at coordinate 1,260,746 of NZ_CP096205.1, read as the reverse complement.
CCTTATATGACTTCCGGACAAGCTCCTCCTGGTGCAACGACTGTGCCAAATCCATTGTTTCAAACATCTCCGGTTCCTCAAGGTTCTTGTGTGGTAACCGGAAAATTTGAAAATAATTTAACCTTAGTTGGTAATGAAACCTCTGATGTTGTGGTAACATTATCTCTTTCGTTAAACAATAGTTTTGAATGGACAGAAGTAAACAATGACGGAAAATATGAGCCTTCAGCTGGCGAAAATGTTGTGGACATGGGTTTAAGAGGCATGATTCCAAGTTATATTAGATAAAATCGTTTAATGATTTAATGAAATAGCATCCCTTTGTTGCTATAATTTCTAAACACTTGTTAATCCTTCTTTAAAATCACTTTAAATTAGAACGAAAAGGTTGTAGTTATTGTCAAATAGCTGTAAATTTGTGTGAAATTTTTAAAAATTTATTTACACAACATTATGGCAAAATCTGCACTTTTAAAGTCATCCATCGGAAAAAAATACTGGATGGCTCTTACGGGTTTATTTTTATGCTTGTTTTTAGTAGGTCATTTGGCGGGTAATTTACAATTATTGATGCCAAATAGTCAATTGCAGTTCAATCAGTATGCATTGTTTATGACTTCTAATCCAGCCGTAAAAATTCTTTCTTATCTCACTTACATTTCAATTTTATTCCATGCTATTGATGGAATTCTTTTGGCAATTCAAAACAAAAAAGCTCGACCGGTGGGTTATGCAAAATCTAATCCATCTGCAAATAGTAGTTTTGCTTCACGAAACATGGCTATTCTAGGAACATTGGTTTTAGTTTTTATCGCCACACACATGATTAATTTTTGGGCAAAAATGCATTTTGATGAAAACATGCCTTTGATGACTCAACCAGTTCAAACGGCTCCCGGAAACAAGGCTGATTATTTTGTAGGTAGAAGTGTAGGTCAGTTTTATCCTTTAGATCAAGTAAAATTGCCTGGCGAGCCTGCTCCACCCGACGGTGTAATACCTAAGCAACTTGAAGTGAGAAACGGTACAGATGTATACAGTATTAATGCAAATGTTAAAGTTGGTGAACTTTATAAAGATTTACATAAAATTACATTCGACTTCTTCAAAAGCAAAAACAAATTGTTTGGAGTAATTCCGAACGAAGGTTTATTTTTTACATTATTTTATGTTTTTTCGATGATAGTCTTAGCTTTTCACTTATGGCACGGATTCCAAAGTGCATTTCAATCGTTAGGATTAAATAGTCCAAAATGGACACCAATCATCAAATTTGCAGGAAAAGCTTTTGCGGTAATTGTACCATTGTTGTTTGCAATTATCCCACTGTATATTCATTTTAGTAAATAATCAACATCAGAAATATATTATGAAGTTAGATTCAAAAATACCGGAAGGTCCAGTTGCTCAAAAGTGGACAAACCACAAAAATCATTTAAAATTAGTTGCACCAAATAACCGTCCAAAAATTGATATTATTGTAGTTGGAACCGGTTTAGCCGGAGCTTCTGCAGCCGCTTCTTTTGGAGAAATGGGTTATAATGTAAGTGCTTTTTGTTTTCAAGATTCACCTCGAAGAGCTCACTCTATTGCTGCTCAGGGTGGAATTAACGCTGCTAAAAATTATCAAAACGATGGTGATAGTGTTTACCGACTTTTTTATGATACGATAAAAGGTGGCGATTACCGTGCTCGTGAAGCAAACGTGCATCGTTTAGCCGAGGTTTCAGGAAGCATCATCGACCAATGTGTGGCTCAAGGTGTTCCTTTTGCTCGTGAATATGGCGGAATGTTAGACAACCGTTCTTTCGGAGGAACTCAAGTACAACGTACGTTTTATGCAGCAGGTCAAACAGGACAACAATTATTATTAGGAGCTTATTCAGCTTTATCAAGACAAATCGGATTAGGTCGTGTAAAAATGTACAACCGCCATGAAATGTTAGAATTGGTAAAAGTTGACGGAAAAGCTCGCGGAATTATTGCCAGAAACTTAATCACTGGAGAATTAGAAAGACATTCAGCTCACGCTGTAATTATAGCATCAGGAGGTTACGGAAACGTTTATTTCCTTTCAACCAATGCAATGGGAAGTAACGTAACTGCGGGTTGGAAAATCCATAAACAAGGAGCGTTATTCGCCAATCCATGTTATGTGCAAATTCACCCAACGTGTATTCCGGTTCACGGCACCAATCAGTCAAAATTAACGTTGATGTCGGAATCATTGCGTAATTCGGGTCGAATTTGGGTCCCAAAAAAGAAAGAAGATGCAGAAGCAATTCGTTCAGGAAATTTAAAACCAACGCAAATTGCAGAAGAAAATAGAGATTATTTCTTAGAAAGAAGATATCCTGCTTTTGGAAACTTAGTTCCTCGTGACGTAGCTTCCAGAGCCGCCAAAGAACGTTGTGATGCCGGTTATGGAATTGAAGCCAATGATACAAACGAAGGAGTTTACCTTGATTTCTCTACAGAAATTAAAAACAAAGGAAAACAAGCCGCTTATGCTCAAGGAAATCACAACCCTTCCGAAGAAGAAATAATCAAGTTAGGTAAAAAATGGTTGGAAGAAAAGTACGGAAACTTATTCACAATGTACCAAAAAATTACCGACGAAAATCCGTATGAAACACCAATGAAGATTTATCCGGCGGTTCACTACACAATGGGAGGTGTTTGGGTAGATTATAATTTGATGTCAACCATTCCGGGTTGTTTTGTGGCAGGAGAGGCAAATTTCTCTGATCACGGAGCAAACAGACTAGGTGCTTCCGCTTTAATGCAAGGTTTAGCCGATGGGTATTTTGTTTTACCTTATACAGTTTCCAATTATTTAGCCGATGAAATCAGAACCGGAAAAATTTCGACTGATTTACCTGAGTTCGCTGAAGCAGAAAACAACGTTAAAAAATTAATTGATAAATTTTTAAACAATAACGGTTCCAAAACAGTTGACCATTTCCACAAACGTTTAGGTTTAATTATGTGGAATAAAGTTGGTATGGGAAGAAACGAACAAGGTTTAAAACAAGCCATTTCTGAAATTGCTCAACTTAAAGAAGAATTCTACAGCGATGTTTTTGTTCCGGGAACTTCAGACGAATTAAATCCAGAATTAGAAAAAGCTCTACGTGTAGCCGATTTTATCGAACTCGGACAATTAATGGCAATGGATGCATTGCAACGAAACGAATCTTGCGGAGGTCACTTCCGAGAAGAATATCAAGATGCCGAAGGCGAAACATTACGTGACGATGAAAACTTCAAATTTGTGGGTGCTTGGGAATACAAAGGTTCAGACATTTCAAAATCAGAGCTACACAAAGAAGAATTGAAATACGAAGAAATCAAAATTGCAGCTAGAAATTATAAATAAGATACTATGAGTGCAGCAAAAAATATAAATATTACCCTTAAAATTTGGCGTCAAAAAAATGCTAAAACTAAAGGTGGAATCGAAACATATAAACTAGATAATGTTTCAACAGCCAGTTCGTTTTTGGAAATGTTAGACCAATTAAATGAGCAATTAGTAAACGATAGAAAAGAACCAGTTGCCTTTGATCACGATTGTCGCGAAGGAATCTGCGGAAGCTGTTCGCTATACATCAACGGACGTGCTCACGGGCCAGATACCGGTATCACAACTTGTCAGTTACACATGCGAATGTTTAATGATGGCGATACTATTTTTGTAGAACCATGGAGAAGTAAAGCTTTCCCGGTAATTAAAGATTTAGTGGTGGACAGAACTGCTTTTGACCGAATTCAACAAGCTGGTGGTTTTGTATCTGTAAACACTTCAGGAAACACCATTGACGCAAATACAATTCCGGTTCCAAAGCACGATGCTGATAATGCTTTTATGGCAGCAGCTTGTATTGGTTGTGGAGCATGCGTTGCAACTTGCAAAAATGGATCTGCCATGTTATTTGTTGGAGCAAAAGTTTCACAATATGCACTTTTACCACAAGGTAAAGTAGAAGCTACTGAACGAGTTTTAAATATGGTTCGCCAAATGGACGAAGAAGGATTTGGAAACTGTACCAATACTGGTGCTTGTGAGATTGAATGTCCAAAGGGAATTTCACTAGAAAATATAGCTAGAATGAACCGCGAATATTTGAAAGCGAGTTTATAATTTTAGTAAAAAATAGTAATTAGCATAGAAAAACGCATCTTATTCGAGATGCGTTTTCTTTTCTTCGCTAACCAAACTTTCTAAGTAAGAAGCAAAATTTTCTTCGTGTTGAACGTTTAATTTTTTTCGCACTCGATACCGAGCATTTTCTACTCCACGGATTGAAATACTTAGTAATGGGGCTATTTCTTTATTACTCAAATCCATTTTCACAAAAGCACACAAACGCAATTCTCTTTTGGTTAAGGATGGATTTAGTTCTTTCAGTTTTTCAAAGAAATTGTGGTTTACTTTCTCAAAATTCACATCAAAAATTTCCATGAATTCTTCCCCAATTTTGTTCTGATGCAGCTTTTGGAATATTTGACTGATTCGTTTTCTAAAATCGTCATTTTTATTGATTTCCCTCAAACTTTTTAAATCTAATTGAAGATCATTAAACAATTCTTTCTTTTGACTCAACAAAAGCGTGTAGTTGGCCAATTGCTTACTTTTTTCGATAACATCTTCTTCCAAGTGAATTTTTGCGGCATTTATTTTTTCTTTTTCACGCAATAATTTTAGTTGTTCTAATTCTAATTCTAAAAGTTTTTTGGTTTTTTCGGCTTCAATTCTGGCTTTGGTTCTTTCGCGTTCTATTTTTTTCTTAACCAAAACCCAGATGATATAAATGAGCAAAATAAAGGATGAAATGTAAAGAAAAAAAGCAAAATTTGTTTGATACCATTTCGGAAGAATTGTGAACTTATAAGTTGTTTCACTTCCTAAAATTCCAGATAAATTTCGGCTTTTAATTTTAAAAACATAATCGCCCGGATTAAGATGAGTAAATTCTTTATAGGAAGAATTTTGCCATTCAGACCAGTTTTTATCAATAGGTTCAAGTTGATAGCTGTACTGAATTTGAGTACCTTTTGTCATTTCAGGTGCTGCAAATTCAAAACGCAACAATGCAGTTTTATTTGGAAACTCAATGGAAGAGTTACTTTTTACATCTGCTAAAAATGGTTTCTGATTTGCTGTATATTTAATTGATGTTAGTTGTGTTGGAACAACAGAATTTATAGTATTATTCTTTAAATTATAAAAAAACAAACCAAGATTAGAACCAAATAACACTTGATTTTCAGACAATGGAATAATACATTCCATTCCACGATTAAAATAGCCTTTTAGGTTTAAAAATAAATCTTTATGAAGCGATTTGTTGTTGCTTTTTGTATAAAAATAACCAGCTTCATCATTTAGCACAAACCATGTTTTTGAACCTCGAGTAATAATTTTTCGCGTGTTTTTTGTAGGATCAAGAATTTTATTCAACTTTTGATGAGGAACAAATCTGTTTTGTTCATGGTTGTATTGAAATATTCCGTTGTTTGTTGTAAAAACAATTTCATTTTCCCACTTAACAACGTTCACGTTATAAAACGATTTTAAGCCGTTTTTATCAGTAAAATGTTCAACAGCTATTGCTTTTGTGTAATCACTGTTTAAATGAACCTTAAAAACGCCTTGGTAGCCGTGGCAAATCCAATACGTGTTTTTTTCTTCAGATAACATGATATCTCTTGCCGATTCTTCAAACCCGGCTATTTTATGCAAAAGCTTCCATTCGTTGTTGTCTTTTTCTAAAAGAAATAATCCGGTATAAGTTGAAGCTAAATATTTGCCGGTACTTCCTTCGATTGGTGTAACTTTCCAAAAACCACTTTCTGTTCCAACTCTTATTGGTGTTAAATCATTCAACACAAATAATCCATCGTTATGCGAAATAACAATTTCATCTTCAACCAACTGAATAGACCATGTTTGTCCTTGCAGTTCCTTTATTTTAGAAAAGGAATAATATGTGTCAGAATTTAAATCAAAAGAGGTATCTGCATAAAACACACCCGAATTGGTGGCTAAGTATATTTTTGAATTATGAATTAAAACATCATACACAGAAGCTTTATCAAACAAATTGATAAATGGCGGATTAAAATCCATAAACGATAGTCCGTTGTTGGTGATAACCCAATAATTGTTTTTTGACTTAAAAAGATTGTGAATAGCAACATTTTTTAAACTTCTGTGCGAAGGATTGTTCTTGTGAATTGTTCCAGTGGAAATATTAAATTCAATGATTTTTGAAGCCAACGTACCAACCATAATGGTTTTGTTGTCTTTTCTAATTGCTTTTGAAATTTGATCCGGACTATTGCTATCAAATAAGCTAAACCACATTTCAATAGCTAAAGTTTTTAAATTGCCTTTGTAGATGTTTCCGGATTTTGAAAATAAAATGATCTCATCCTTTTTATCAGATTCAAGCATCGAAGCGATTTCTTCATCATTAAATTTAGTCGCTTCAAACACTAAGTTTAATTCTTTGTTTTGTAAATTATATTGATAAATCCCATATTTTGCATCCTGAACGTAGAAATTATCATTTAAAACAGCCGAATTTATAAAAGAAGCATTTGCCGGAATAAACAAAGCGGTTTTTCCTTTGATGAGAATTAATCCGTTAAATGTTCTGCAAATAATAAATTCGCCAAATTCGTGAATTTGCCAAATATTTTCAATGTGTTTGTTTGAAAGGTGAAGTTCATTCATTAAGGAATGATAATAATATTTTCCTTTTTCATCTTTTTGTAAAGTACCAAATTCATTGTAACCACCGGCAAAAATTTTTCCTGATTTAGCTTTGTATAAACTTCTAACAGAAGAATTGTTCGGAAGATTGATTTTACTCCAACGGTTTCCGTCAAAAAAAACCGCTCCATCATTGTTGCCAAATATCATCACACCATCATTGTCTTCGCAAGCGGCCCAAAATTGTGGATCTGCATTAAAATTTGACCTATTATAATTGGTCACTTTCGCAATTGGATTAATTTTTAACTCATTAAAATTTATGTTTTGACAAAAAACAGTGCAATTAATCAGTAATAAAACAACAATTGTAAATTGGTGAATGGTCTTCAAGTGTCTTAAAAATTAAATTATGAAAGAAAAGTGCTTAAAATTTCATCAAAAATAGTAAAAAAAATAAATTTTGGAGTATTATTTTATTTATTTAAACTATTGAATAATAATTTATTACATAATTAAGTGAATAAAAAGTGTATATAAAAATGAATTTGATGAGATACAAGTGTATAACACATTGTTAATGTGGTGTTAATATGAGATAATTTTAAGCTGCTATTAAAACGAAAACGTTAGAGTAGATTTTAAAATTATATTACTCATAATAATAAGGTATGTTTTTTTAGAATTCTCTACTTTTTTTAGAAATGGCAAAAAAACAAAAACTAACAAATTATTTAAACAACCAAAATTTATGAAATTCAGCAAGTATTTAAGCATGCTTTTTCTCTTTGCGTTTTCAATGATTACTGCTCAAAACATTGAAATTAAAGGGACTGTGACGGATGATTCTGGCAATCTTCCGCTACCTGGTGTTAATGTTGTAGTAAAAAACACGTCGAGGGGAACTACAACCGATTTTGATGGTAATTATACAATCAAAGTCAATTCAAACGAAGTTTTAGTGTTTTCTTATGTTGGCTATGAGTCTCAAGAGGTAGCCGTTTCTCAAAACACAACAATCAACGTAACTTTAAAAGAAGAAAATAAATCTCTAGACGAAGTGGTCGTTGTGGGTTATGGTACACAAAAGAAAAGTGTAGTAACCGGTGCAATATCCAGCTTAAAAGCAAAAGATATTGAAAATATTCCAAACAGTGGTCGTGTAGAACAAGCGTTGCAAGGTAGAACTTCAGGTATTATTATTGCAAGTAATTCTGGCCAACCTGGAACTGCAGCTACTGTTCGTGTTCGTGGTATTACAACGTTTGACACCTACGGTGGAAATAATCCGCTTTGGGTTATTGACGGTGTAATTGTTGAATCTTCAGGAATTGGTTTTATTAACCAAAACGATATTGAGTCAATTGAAGTTTTAAAAGATGCCGCTTCTTTAGCAATTTATGGTTCTAGAGCTGCTTCCGGTGTAATCTTGATTACAACCAAAAAAGGAAAATCTGGTAAAATTAGTGTGAACTATACTGGTTTTGCAGGTGTTTCATCTGCAGCAAAAAAATTAGAAATGTTAAATGCAACAGAATATGCAGCATTAATGAATGAACGTGCTGCGGCCGATGGAAGAACTCCTCCTTTTACCGATTTATCATCATTTGGAAGAGGAACCGATTGGCAATCGCATATTTTTGATGATTCTGCTAAACGATCTTCACATGAGGTAAGCGTAAGTGGAGGAAACGATAAATCAACTTTCTATTTGTCTTTTGGATTAATTGACCAAGAAGGTATTGTGTTACCGGAAATTTCAAAATTCAACAAGAAAAATATCCGTATTAATTCAACTCACAAAATTTCTAAGTATTTTACAGTGGGTCAAACATTAGGCTATTCGCATCAAAAATCTGTTGGTATAGGAAATACAAACAGTGAGTTTGGTGGCCCATTGAGTTCTGCAATCAATTTGGATCCAATTACACCGGTAATTGAAACCGATCCTGTTTTAAGTAATGGAGCCCCTTATTCCAATCCAAGTTTTAATGTAATGAGAGATGAATTTGGAAACCCGTACGGAATTTCAAATTTAGTAATTCAAGAAATGACAAATCCTTTAGCTTACGCCAAAACAAGGTTAGGACACTTTGGATGGTCTGATGATTTTGTAGGGAATGCTTTTCTTGATATTACAACACCAATTGAGGGTTTAAAAATTAGAAGTTCGCTAGGTGGTAAAATGGCTTTTTGGGGAGGTGAAGGTTTTACACCTGAATTTTATTTGAATGCATCTACTTTGTCATTACAAAACAATTATAGTAGAAATATGCACAAAACGTTTGGTTGGAATATTGAAAATACAATTTCCTACGCTAAAACTTTTGACAAACATAATGTAGAAATCTTATTAGGGCAAGGGGCTTATGTAGACAATATTACCAATGGAATGAGTATGACTCATTATAATTTACCGATAGATAATTATCATGATGCTTCATTTAACTTTATTATACCACAAGATGATAAAGTTGGATCTGCCTATGAAGGGAATGAACATATTTTGTCTTCTCTTTTTGCCCGTTTAAATTATAATTTTAATGAAAAGTACATTTTTTCTGGAATCATAAGAAGAGATGGATCAAGTAGATTTGGAAAAAACAATAAATATGGTACTTTCCCCTCTTTTTCTGTAGGTTGGAATATTTCTAACGAGGAATTTTGGAAAGAAAACAAATTTGTAAACACATTCAAATTTAGATTAGGATATGGTATTACAGGAAATGATGGTATTCCTGATTTTGGATATGCTGCCTTAATTAACGGAGGAAGAAACTATACATTTGGAGCAGATGGAATTGCTATTGATACAGGATATAGCCCAAGTGCACCGGATAATCCTGATTTAAAATGGGAAGAAACCTCGCAGTTTAATATTGGTTTCGACGCTAAGGTTGCAAACGATTTTACATTAACCATAGAATATTATCGCAAAAAAACGACAGGTATTCTTCAGTACGTTAGACTTCCGGGATATGTTGGAGCAACGGGTGATCCTTTAGGAAACGTTGCCGATATGGAAAACACAGGTTTTGAATTTGAATTGGGTTATAAGAAAAAAATCGGAGAATTGAATTTTTCAGCAAATGCTAATTTTTCAACACTTACAAATGAAGTTACCTATTTAGGTTTTGATAAAGAATTCATTACTGATGGCACAGCTGGTTTCCAATCAATGGGGGCAATTACAAGAACCCAAGTAGGAGAAGCCTATAATTCATTTTACGGATATCAAACGGCTGGAATTTTCCAAAACATGGACGAGATAAACGCCTATACCAATTCAAATGGTGGATTAATTCAACCTGATGCTAGACCAGGAGATTTTAGATGGACAGATGCAAATGGTGACGGAACAATTACGGAAGATGATAAAGTGTTTTTAGGAAGTCCTCTTCCAAAATACACCTATGGGCTAACCTTGAATTTTGATTTTAAAGGGTTTGATTTAATGACCTTTTTCCAAGGTGCGGGAGGAAACAAAATTTTTAAAGGATTAAGAAGGCTTGATATTCAAAATGCCAATTATCAAACTGATGCGTTGTCAAGATGGCACGGTGAAGGAACTTCGGATAGCTACCCTAGACTTACAAATGATGATCCAAATAGAAACTTTACCAATCCTTCCGATTTCTACTTAGAAGATGGTGATTATTTACGTTTAAAAGTTGTACAACTTGGTTATACAATCCCAAGAGATTTGTCCAGCAAAATAGGTGCAGAAAGACTTAGATTGTTTATGACAGCAGAAAATTTAGTAACGTTTACAAAATATACTGGTTATGATCCTGAAATCGGAGGAAATATTATGGGTATAGACAGAGGGTATTATCCACAAGCAAGATCATTTATGTTTGGTGTTAATCTTCAATTTTAATAAAAATGATTATGAAAAGATTTAATTTAAAAAATGGTGTACTGGGAATTTTATTTTTTAGTGCAGTGATGAGTTGTTCAGACGACTTTATAGAGATCGAACCTAAGGGTGTGTTTTCTTCTGAGAATTATTATTCCAATGAAGAGGAAGCTTTTAGCGGGTTGGTTGCAGTATATGATATTTTGAGAAAACAGTCCGGAGGTTTTGAAAATATGATTGCCATGATGAACGCAGGTTCAGATGATCATTTTGCCGGAGGAGGTAGCTCTACAGATGGAATAGGAATTCAGTCGTTTTCCAATTTTACCATCAATAAAAACACAATTCCACTTAGTTTTTGGAGTGATTATTACCAAGGGATTTTTAGAGCAAATGTTTTGCTTCAAAGAATACCAGAAGCAGATATGGATGATAACGTAAGAAATCAATTCATTGCAGAAGCAAGAGCTTTACGCGGAATTTATTACTTTGAATTGGTAAGAATGTTTGGAAACATTCCTTTAATTACGATTCCTCTGGAACCATCGGAATTTTTAACTATTCCACAAGCAGATCCAACAGCTGTTTATGCTCAAATTGAAGAAGATTTACTATTCTCAATTGATTATTTACCTTCAACTATTGCCGATATGAGTGCAGATGCCGGAAGGTTAACCAAAGGTGCTGCTCAAGCGATGTTGGGTAAAGTGTTTTTGTTTCAAGGTAAAAATGCTTTAGCTGCAGAACAATTGGCACAAGTGAACGGAACACCGGGGCAAACAAACCAATACGGAAACAAATTGTTAGACAACTTTGGCGATTTGTGGCTGGTAGCAAACAAATTTAATCAAGAATCAATTTTCGAAGTAGCTCACACCAATACAGGATTAACAGGCTGGGGTAATTGGGGAAGTGGTACTGACGAAGGAAATTCATTAAACATAATGGTAGGGCCAAGAGGATATGTACAAGTTATTCCATCCGCTCCTGATTTACCTTCTGGATGGAGCTTTAATGTTTTTACGGAAGATTTTATTAACTTCATGACTGGTGATCCAAGATTTGATGCAACTGTATTTAATGTTCTTCCTTACGAGGCTATTGCACAAGCTCAGGATCCTCCAACGCATGCATATTCACCAGGATATCAGGATACAGGCTATTTTCTAAATAAATTTTTACCTAAGCAAGCGGATGTTCACACAGGGGGTGGAGATGTCATTTTAAATTATAGACAAAACACCTACATGATTCGTTTGGCAGATACTTATTTGCTTGAAGCAGAAGCATTAGGGTCAACTGGAGCAAGAGCTCAAGCATTGTTAGATGCTGTTAGAGCACGCGTTGGATTGCCTTCTATACCAGTTTCTTTAAACGCAATTAAAGACGAAAGAAGAAAAGAACTTGCCGGAGAAGGTCACCGTTTCTTCGATTTAGTAAGATGGGGAGATGCAGCCACAAAATTATCTTCAAGAGGATTTGTAGCGGGTAAAAATGAAATTTTCCCAATTCCATACCAAGAATTGGAAAACACAGCAATTGTTCAAAATCCACAATATAACTAACAAATACAAACCATGAAAAATATAAAAAACATATTATTGTTGTTAGTTGCTGTTCTTGCAACAAGTTGTTCAGAAGACAGTATTAGTGATGATTTATCATCGGTAAATTCATCCCAACCAAATAATATTAACTCTACTCTTCAAATCAGTAACGATAATTCAGGTAAAGTTAAAATTACTCCAACCGGAAACGATGCAACATTCTTTACAGTCGATTTTGGTGATGGAACTTCAGAACCAGTTACATTATCAGCTGGTGAAAATGTAACCCACGTTTATCCGGAAGGAAGTTATACAGTAAAAATAATCGCAACTAGTATTACTGGTTTTGAAACAGAAAGTTTAATTCCGTTTCAAATTATGTATAGAGCTCCTGAAAATATAGAAACTACAAAAATCATAGAAGGCTACAACCTTACCGTATCTGCTACTGCAGATTTTGCAAATGGTTTTTTGGTTTACTATGGTGATGTTGCTAATGAAACAGGAACACCAATGGCGGTTGGACAAACACTTCCTCCACACACCTATCCAAGTGCGGGAAGTTATCAGCTTAAAGTGGTGGCTTTGAGTGGCGGTGCAGCAACTTCAGAATTAATAGAAGAAGTTATTATTTTTGATCCATTTGAATTGCCAATAACTTTTGAAAGTGATTATATAAATTACTTTTTTGGAACCTTTGGCGATGTAACTTTTGCAAAAGTTGATAATCCAAACCCTTCCGGATTAAATACAAGTGCAAAAGTAGGTCAATATACAAAACCTATGAACGTTCCCAATTGGAGCGGAACATATAGCCCACTGAACAATCCAATTGATTTTGCAAACGGAAATAAAATTAAAGTATTGGTTTATGCCTCTGAAGTTGGCAAAATGCTAAACGTTGAATTAGAAGGTGCTGTGGGTGGAAATCCAGGAAATGGTGTAGCTATTTTAAAAGTAGCTAATACAGTAGCAAATCAATGGGAAGAATTAACTTTCGATTTTAGCACTGTTGGCGGAATTCCTGCCGGAACTAAATTTAATCAGCTTGTTTTGCGTTACAACGATACAGATAATGGTGCAGGAGAAGTGATTTATATCGATAATATCAGATTAACAAATTAATGAAAGCTATGAAAACAAAAATTTTATATTTGATTTCTTTCCTCACGATTGGAATAGGATTCACAAATTGTGCCGAAGAAGAGTATTCTCTTGGAGATTTAAACGCACCAACAAATCTGGTTATTAACACAGAAATTATTGGTCAAAACGCAGAAAATCCAGACGGAGATGGATCTGGTGATGTGGTTATAAATATTACTGCAGATGGAGCCATTGGTTATAAAATTGATTATGGCACAGCTGCTCAATCAGAACTCGTAAGCCTAAGCTCTACAACAGTAACCAAACGATATTCTTCTACCGGAACCTATTTAATAACAGTAGTTGCCTATGGTAGTGGAGGTTCATCTACAACTGCTACAAAAGAAATTACAGTTAGAAGCGATTTCAACGTTGAACCTGAAATTGTAACTTATTTAACTAATAACTCGTCAAAAACTTGGGTTGTAGATAAAGATGTTCCAGGTCATTTAGGCGTTGGTCCGTGGGAAGGTTCTTCAACCCCAGAATGGTGGTCTTCTGCTATTGATGAAAAAGTTGCGTGTTGCAATTGTTTTTATACATCAACGTTTACATTTAGCTTTTTGGCTGGCTCAAATTCTTACCAAATTAATGTAGCAACTCCTGATGGAGCTTTCACAAAAACCGGAGCTCTTTCTTCCATACCTGGTATTCCGGCTTCAGGAGATGAAGGATGTTACAGCTATGGTGGTGCAGTAACTCCTTTCACCTTTACAGGTGCCACTTCTGGAATTGCTGAATCAACCGAAACAGTTATTGTTTTAGGAGGAACCACAAGTTTCATTGGCTACGGAGCTCTTCAAAAAAGCTATGAAATCATTGAATTAACAGAAAACGAAATGTACCTCAGAGTTCAAGGGACAGAAATAGGAAATGCCTGGTATCTTAAATTGAAACCAGCTCTTTAATAAACTTAAAAATGCCCAATCATTAATGGGTTGGGCATTTTTTTAATAAAATTTACTATGAAACAATTTCTTTCCTTTATCCTCATTATTACAAGTGCATTTTTTGCATGTAGTAGCGATAGTAGTTCGTCTGAGAACAGTAATATGCCTAAAAATTTGCAGCTTACAGCTAATGTTGTAGGTGCCGATGCAAACAATCCCAACGGAAATGGTTCCGGAATGGTGGTGTTTAGCTTTTCTGCCGATAACGCAACAAATTATAAATTAAATGCGGGTAATGGTCAAGTTGTTGAAACGCAATCAAATACACATACGCATACATACACGGGTAGTGGAATTTCTACCTACGAAGTTTTTGTTTCTGCCTATAACGGAACAAATTTTATATCAAAATCAATAACAGTAACCGTTTTTGTAGCTTCTTCGATGATTTGGTCAGAAGAATTCAATGTTAACGGAGCCCCTAACAGTGCATATTGGGGCTACGATTTGGGAACAGGCGGTGATGGATGGGGAAATAACGAGTCACAATATTATACCAACAGACCGGAAAATGTAATTGTGGAAGACGGTCATCTAAAAATTAAACTAATCAAAGAAAATTATAGTGGAAGCCAATATACTTCTGCACGAATTAAAACACAGAATAAATTTTCGTTTCGATACGGAAAAGTAGAAATAAGAGCAAAACTTCCAACCGGTGGCGGAACTTGGCCTGCTTTATGGATGCTTGGAGACAATATCTCAACTGCAGGATGGCCTGGATGTGGAGAGATAGACATCATGGAGCACGTTGGAAACAGTCAGAATATTATTCACGGAACGTTACACCATCCTAGTCATTCCGGTGGAAATGGCGATGGCGGAAGTGTAACTGTTCCAAATGTTTCTTCCGAATTTCATCTTTACACAGTAGATTGGAGAGCATCATCTATAAAGTTTTATGTTGATAATCAATTGTTTTATACTTTTTCTAACAATAGTAATTTACCATTCAATCAAAATTTCTTTCTGATTATAAATTGTGCCATGGGTGGAAATTTTGGAGGAGCAATCGATCCAAATTTTACACAATCCGTTTTTGAAGTCGATTATATCAGAATTTATCAATAATACAGTTTGTTTTGAGTTAGTTATTTTTCCTTGAAAAAAATGCTTCTGCAGCAATACGGAAGCATTTTGAGGAGAAATTTTATCCTCAAAAATAAAATCATAACTATCCTTCTTCTAAAAATAGAAAGAAAAAAATCCAAGTATGAAAAAAATAATTTTTACCTCAATGAAAGCAATCGCAATTTTGGCATTCATAATGTCACTGTCTCAGTGTAGTGATTCTTCAGATGGTTCTCAACCAATGGATGATGATACTCCGGTTGGAATCAATGAAGTTGATTTTTGGCTTACCAAAGGAAACCAATCCGTTAAACTACAAAAGCAAAATGGATTATTAATTTTTGGAACACAACCCAATATAAATCCCGTTATTGAAGTAAAACCCAACATTACCTACCAAGAAATCGAAGGGTTTGGCTATTCATTAACCGGAGGAAGTGCCGAAGTGATCAATCAATTAAACGCAACAAAAAAACAAGAATTACTACAAGAACTTTTTGGATCTGGCGAAAATGATATTGCCGTAAGCTATTTACGAATCAGTATCGGAGCTTCTGATTTAAACAGCACTGTTTTTTCATATAACGATTTGCCAGCCGGCCAAACCGATATGAATCTTGAACAATTTAGTTTAGCACCGGATATGACGCATTTAATTCCGGTTTTAAAAGATATTTTACTTATCAATCCAAACATTAAAATCATGGGAAGTCCATGGTCGCCACCTGTTTGGATGAAAGATAACGGCAGTAGCATCGGAGGTAGTCTTCAACCACAATATTATGGTGTTTATGCACAGTATTTTGTAAAATTTATTCAAAAAATGCAAGAAGAAGGTATCAGAATCGATGCCATTACACCACAAAACGAACCATTACATCCCGGAAATAATCCGAGTATGTATATGACGGCAAATCAACAAGCAGATTTCATTAAAAATCACCTCGGACCTGCTTTTGCCGCAGCAAATATTAATACAAAAATTATTATTTATGACCACAATTGTGATCAGCCGGGCTATCCGATTGCTGTTTTAAATGATCCTGCAGCAAAAAGTTATATTACCGGTTCTGCTTTTCATCTTTATGGAGGTGATGTTAATGCGATGTCGCAAGTAAAAACTGCTCATCCTGACAAAGATTTATACTTCACCGAACAATATACTTCTAACACAGGTTCGTTTGATGGCGATTTAAAATGGCATGTAAAAAATGTCATCATCGGAACGATGAAAAATTGGAGCAAAAATGCATTAGAATGGAATTTGGCAAACAATGCTTCTTTTGGTCCACACACGCCCGGAGGATGCACAACTTGCAAAGGAGCAATTACTATCAACAGTTCAAGCAGTTTTACAAGAAATGTTGCTTATTATATTATTGCTCATGCTTCCAAATTTGTTCCGGATGGTTCAGTTAGAATTGACAGTAATTCAAGTGGAGATATTCATAGTGTTGCCTTTAGAACTCCACAAGGAAAAAAAGTATTAATTGTTTTAAATGAAGGAAATATTGCCCAGTCATTTAACATTAAATTCAACCAAAAATGGGTAACTTCTTCACTCGATGCGGGTGCAGTTGGAACGTATGTTTGGTAAAATAATAATCAGTAAAAAAAACACAAAATGAAATTTTCTATCGCCTTATTGTTGGTTTCCGCAGTTGTTCTCGGGCAAACAAAGAATAAATCCAATACAGATAATCTACAGCCAAAACCGGTTACAATTTATACATCGGCACCTGACTCCAACTTAAAAATGACCAAAACCGGTCAGGAAACTTTTAAGCCCTACAGTCAACCTTTGGAAACACAATTGTGCATTTTTGTTCATCCAAACAAAAAAAATCAAATTTTCTTAGGAATTGGAGGAGCAATAACTGATGCCAGTGCCGAAGTTTTTGCTAAATTATCCAAAGAAAAACAAGAAGAATTTTTGAATGCTTATTTTGATAAGGAAAAAGGTATCGGTTATACCATCATTAGAACTAACATCCACAGCTGCGATTTTAGTTCCGGAAGCTATACGTATGTAGAAGAAGGTGATAAAGAATTAAAAACTTTTTCTATCGAACACGACCGAGCTTTTAAAATTCCATTAATCAAAAAAGCAATGGCAAAAGCGGGTAAAACCACGTTTTATGCTAGTCCGTGGAGTCCGCCGGCTTTTATGAAAGATTCTAAGAATATGCTTAAAGGCGGCAAGTTATTACCAGAATTCTATCAGTCGTGGGCAAATTACTATGTAAAATTTGTGCAGGCTTATGAAAAAGAAGGCATTCCGGTTTGGGGTTTAACCATTCAAAATGAACCAATGGCAACTCAAATTTGGGAATCGTGCATTTATACTGCCGAAGAAGAACGCGATTTCTTAAAAAAATATTTAGGCCCAACATTGCATAAAAATGGATTAAAAGACCTAAAAATCACCGTGTGGGATCATAACAGAGATTTGCTTACGCAAAGAGCCAGCACCGTGTTAGATGATCCTGAAGCGGCCAAATATGTGTGGGGAATTGGTTTCCATTGGTATGAAAATTGGAGCGGCGGAAATCCGATGTTTGAAAATGTTGGAAAAGTACACCAAATGTATCCCGATAAAAATCTATTGTTTACAGAAGGTTGTGTAGAAAAATTCTCTGCCGAAAAATATCAATTTTGGGCAAACGGACAACGTTACGGTCGTTCAATGATTCACGATTTTAATAACGGAACTGTAGGTTGGACCGATTGGAATATTTTATTAGACCAAAACGGTGGACCAAATCACGTAGGCAACTTTTGTTTTTCACCCATTCATGGCGATACATCAACCGGAGAATTGATTTATACTCCATCGTATTATTTCATTGGACATTTTTCAAAATTTATCAAACCGGGAGCAAAAAACATTAGTAATTCGGTCAGCCGAAGTCAGTTAATTGCCACTACTTTTCAAAATCCAAACGGAGAATTAGTAACCGTTGTTATGAATGAATCCGATAAAGAATTAACCTATTTATTAAGTAATAATAATCAAGTAAGCGAACTAAAAATTCCGGCTAAAGCGATACAGACATTGGTTTATTAAATTTTTATGTTTTAATCATGTAAAATAAATAGCTGAAAAATAAAGACTATATTTCCCTAAACCTGACAGGTTTTAAAACCTGTCAGGTTTAAAATTTAAAAAAACAAATATGAATAAAAAGGCAATTTTAGTGTTGATTATTTTACTTTCAATTAGTTCTTTTTCACAAGACAAATTGATTGAACAAAAGGTTGAAAATCTTTTGAAACAAATGACGTTGGAAGAAAAAATTGGTCAACTTAATCAATATACAGGCGATGGTGGTGCGACAGGTCCGGTTACCATAAACCCAAACAAACAAGCAGAAATTAAACAAGGTTTAATCGGTTCCATGCTCAATGTGATGGGAGTTCAACACACGCGTCAATATCAAGAATTAGCCATGCAATCCCGATTAAAAATCCCTTTACTTTTCGGTTTAGATGTGGTGCACGGATACAAAACTACATTTCCACTTCCTTTGGCCGAAGCAGCCAGTTGGGATTTAGAAGCCATCGAAAAATCAGCCCGAATTGCAGCAATCGAAGCTTCTGCAAATGGAATTCACTGGACATTTGCTCCCATGGTCGATATCGGCCGTGATCCACGTTGGGGAAGAGTCATGGAAGGTGCCGGAGAAGATACCTACTTAGGTTCCAAAATAGCATTTGCTCGTGTAAAAGGCTTTCAAGGAAAAAAATTAGGCGATTTAGATGCCGTAATGGCTTGTTCCAAACATTTTGCAGCCTACGGAGCTGCTGTGGGAGGAAGAGATTATAATTCCGTCGATATGAGCGAACGAATGCTTTGGGAAACTTATTTGCCACCTTTCAAAGCCACTGTTGATGCCGGTGTTGCCACGTTTATGAACTCTTTTAACGACTTAAACGGAATTCCAGCCACCGGAAATGCCTATTTGCAACGTGATATTTTAAAAGGCAAATGGAATTTCAAAGGTTTTGTGGTTTCCGATTGGGGTTCAATCGGCGAAATGATTGCTCATGGCTATGCAAAAAACGGTAAAGAAGCAGCATTTTCAGCCATTACAGCCGGTAGCGATATGGATATGGAAAGTAATGCCTATCGCTATAATTTAGCCGCTTTAGTCAACGAGGGAAAAGTAGATATTGCTCTTGTGGACGATGCCGTTCGACGCATTTTATACAAAAAATTCGAATTAGGTTTGTTTGATGATCCGTACTGCTTTTCCAATGCAGAAAGACAAAAAAAGGCATTGAACAATCCTGAACACACCAAATTTGCTCGTGAAATTGCCGCAAAAAGTATTGTTTTACTCAAAAATGAAAACAATTTACTTCCGCTTTCCAAACAAATCAAAACCATTGCTTTTATTGGTCCTGCCGTAAAACCTGCTCGAGGAAACCACGGTTTTTGGTCAATTGATGTGAAAGAAGTCGATTCAACCTACATCATTTCACAATGGAAAGGATTAGAAAATAAAGTCGGCAAAAACACCAAACTGCTTTATGCCAGAGGTTGCGGTTTTGAAGATAACAGTAAAGCCGGTTTTGACGAAGCAATTGCCATTGCCAAACAAGCCGATGTGGTTATTCTAACCATTGGTGAACGTTGGGACATGAGCGGCGAAGCAAAAAGCCGAAGCAATATTCAATTACCTGGTGTGCAAGAAGATTTAGTAAAAGCCATTCACACCACCGGAAAACCAATGGTCGTGCTCATTAATGCCGGAAGACCACTTGTTTTTGATTGGACAGCCGATAACGTTCCTACCATTCTTTATACGTGGTGGTTAGGTAGCGAAGCCGGAAATGCCATTGCCGATGTATTGTTTGGCGATTATAATCCGTCTGCCAAATTACCAATGACTTTCCCTAGGAGTGAAGGACAAATTCCCATTTACTATAATTATTTCAACACCGGAAGACCTTCAAAAGAAGAAAATCATACCAATTATGTTTCGGCGTATATCGATTTAAAAAACTCACCTAAATTTCCCTTCGGATATGGGTTGAGTTATACCACATTTGAGTATTCTAATCTTCAACTTTCATCTTCAAAAATAAAAGAATCAGAAAAAATCACACTTTCATTTCAACTAAAAAATTCCGGAAAAGTTGCAGGAGAAGAAGTCGTTCAGTTGTATATTCAAGACAAATTTGCTTCAGTAGTTCGTCCTGTTAAAGAGTTGAAAGACTTTCAAAAAATAAAACTTCAACCCAACGAAACAAAAACAATTACGTTTATAATCGACAAAGAAAAACTCTCATTCTACAACCAAAAATTAGATTGGATAACCGAACCGGGCGAGTTTGAAGTCATGATCGGAACTTCTTCTGCTGATATTCGTTTAAATCAACTGTTTGAATTAATAAATTAAAAAGATGAAAATTTTCATTTTAGTAGTGTTGTTCTTTAGCAATGAAATTTATGCAGAAGTTAAGCTAGCTTCAATTTTTGCAGACAATATGGTGTTGCAACGTGACGTTAAAATACCAATTTGGGGTTGGGCAGCGGTTAATGAACATATTACAGTTCAATTTCACAACCAATCAAAATCCACCAAGGCAGATCATAACGGAAAATGGATTGTTTATTTAGACAAAGAAAATGCCGGCGGACCATTTGTTTTAACTGTCAAAGGCAAAAACACCATCCAAATTAAAAATATTTTAGTCGGCGAAGTTTGGATTTGCTCCGGACAATCAAACATGGAATGGACAGTCGGACAAGCTGAAAATGCAACCGAAGAAATTGCATCAGCCAATTTTTCAACCATTCGACACATTAAAATGCCTAAAGAAGTTAATAGTCAGCCCAATAGCGATTTTAAAACTACGCCATGGGAAGTTTGTTCACCACAAACCGTTGAAAATTTTACCGCTGTTGGCTATTTTTTTGCTAAAGAATTGACTCAAGAAGTGGCCATTCCAATTGGTCTAATTAATGCTTCTTGGGGCGGAACAAATATTGAAACATGGATTAGCAAACAAGGTTTTGAATCGGAAGCCGAGTTTCGAGAAATGATTCAAACCATGCCAAAAATTAACTTAGATTCACTTTTAAAACTAAAAATAGAATCAGCAGAAAAACAAATCGAAAGTATACAAAATGCCAAACTAGATTCAAAAAAAGCAGCATCATTCAACTTAGTTGATGTAAACGATTCAACTTGGCCCGAAATGCAACAACCCGGCATTTGGGAAACACAACAATTAGGAAATTTTGACGGTGTTGTCTGGTTGCGAAAGCAGTTTATTTTAGAAAATACAACCAACGCAATTGTCTTAGAAATTCCGGCAATTGATGATAACGATATTACCTACGTGAACGGAATTAAAATTGGTCAAACAAACGGCTGGGATAAAAAAAGAACCTATCAAATACCGGCAGAAATCCTCAAAACCGGACAAAATACAATCGCTATTCGCATAGAAGATAATGGCGGCGGTGGCGGAATTCATGGCGACGAAAACGAATTGAAATTGACCGTCCAAAACAAAGAAATTCCCCTCGCAGGAAAATGGAAATTTCAAGTAGAATCAATTAAAAACAGCATCAACGAAAATGATTTTCCTTCGCTTTGCTACAATGCAATGATTCATCCGCTCATTCCGTTTGCATTCAAAGGAGTACTTTGGTATCAAGGCGAGAGCAATGCTGCCAGAGCCTATCAATATCGAAAAGCTTTTCCGTTATTAATCCACGATTGGCGACAAAAATGGCAAACAGATTTCCCGTTCTATTTTGTTCAATTGGCAACCTTTACAACTGCGGGAAACAGCAACCAAGGCTGTGATTGGGCAGAATTACGAGAAGCTCAAACTCAAACATTAGCCCTAAAAAACACCGGAATGGTTGTAACGACCGACATTGGTGATCCAACCGACATACATCCTAAAAATAAACAAACAGTTGGTAAGCGACTTTCAAACATTGCCTTACACCATTTACACCAAAAAAACAAAATACATAACGGTCCAACGTTTCAGTCTTTTCAAAAAAATGAAAACCAATTAATCATTACTTTTCAAAACACAGGAAAAGGATTGACAACCACCAATGATTACGGATTCGTAAATGGGTTTGAAATCGCCGGACAAGATCAGCATTTTCACACCGCCAAAGCCTATATCAAAAACAATAAAATAATCGTAAGTAGCGATAAAGTGCCAAACCCTGTTGCCGTTCGTTTCGGTTGGATTGGCGATGCATCACATTGCAATTTGTTCAATATAGAAGGTTTTCCTGCCGTTCCATTTCGTTCAGACGATTGGAAAATAAGTACAGAAACCGTCAAATATACCATTTCAACCCACTAATTTTTTTCAACTTCATATTTGTTTTCTTAAAAGGCATTCAGCATTTGTTGAGTGCTTTTTTTGTGGGCGTTTACGGGCTTTCCGTTACAAGTCCTCGCCAAAAATGCAATTTTCTAAAGCCACAAAAGAGCTTCCTTTGGTCGCTTTTTGTGCCTAAGAAAATTTGCATTTTTTGGCTCCGGGCTTTTCACTGCAATCCCTAACGCAAATCCTGCTCAATAAGAAATTTTAGTATATTTGAAGGACAAACAAAGATTTCAATCATCTTACACCTGACAGGTTTTAAAAACCGGTCAGGTGTAATGTTAAAACAACAAACAATGCGAATTTTCATTCTCTCATTATTTCTTTTTATTAGCGGAATCAACTTCAGTCAAAACTACCAACAATACGTCAACCCCTTCATAGGAACTGGCGGAACAGGACACACATTTCCAGGAGCAACTGTGCCATACGGAATGGTGCAACTTTCTCCAGACACCCGTATCGACGGCAGTTGGGAAGGCTGTTCCGGCTATCATTATTCCGATAATCGAATTTATGGTTTCTCGCACACCCATCTCAATGGAACCGGTGTTTCAGATTATGGTGATATTTTGCTAATGCCAACCATGGGCGAACCTTCGTTTGACAACAAAATCTATTCTTCTACTTTTTCTCATACCAACGAAAAAGCATCCGCCGGATTTTATTCCGTTAAATTAGATAAACATAACATCGATGTTCGATTAACAACATCTACAAGAGTTGGTTTTCATGAATATACTTTTAATGAAAGCGGTCAAGCCAACATAATTTTAGACTTAAATCACCGTGATAAATTGTTGGAAGGTAGAATCCGAGTAATTGATGATAAAACCATCGAAGTATTGCGAAGAAGTGAAGCTTGGGCCCAAAATCAATATGTTTACACCAGAATTGAGTTCAATGTTCCTTTAAAAATCAATAAAGAAAAAACGACTTTTAAAGATATAAAAGGAGAATATCACGGAACAGAACTTGCACTTAGTTTCTCCAAAAAAGTCAAAAAAGGAGAAAAACTACTCGTAAAAGTAGCTCTTTCACCCACAGGATACGAAGGAGCACAACTCAACAGCACCGAAATCCCACATTGGAATTTTGAAAAAGTAAAAAAAGCGGCAGAAGAATTATGGAACAAAGAACTTTCCAAAATTGAAGTCACTTCTAATGATAAAAATAAACTCACTATTTTCTACACGGCTTTGTATCACACGATGATGCAGCCCAACATCGCTCAAGATTTAGATGGAAAATACCGAGGTCGCGACAACAAAATTCATCAAGCCGAAGGATTTGATTATTACACCGTTTTTTCCCTTTGGGATACGTTTCGAGCCGCTCATCCGCTTTATACGTTGATTGATAAAAAACGCACTTCCGATTACATCAACACCTTTATCAAACAATTTGAACAAGGCGGTCGCTTACCCGTTTGGGAATTAGCTTCCAACGAAACCGATTGTATGATTGGCTATCATTCCGTTTCTGTGATTGCTGATGCGATGGTCAAAGGCATCAAAGGTTTTGATTATGAAAAAGCGTATGAAGCAGCCAAACATTCCGCTATGCTTGATCATTTAGGGTTGGATGCTTACAAAAAACAAGGTTTTATTTCAATTGATGATGAACATGAAAGTGTTTCCAAAACGTTAGAATATGCGTATGACGATTGGTGTATCGCTCAAATGGCTCAATTACTTGATAAAAAGGAAGATTACCAATATTTTATGCTTCGTTCTCAAAATTGGAAAAACCTTTTCAATTGGGAAACAGGATTCATTCAACCCAAGAAAAATGGCGGATGGGATAAACCTTTTGACCCCAAAGAAGTGAACAACAATTACACCGAAGCCAATGGTTGGCAATATACGTTTTTTGTTCCGCAAGATATTGATGGGATGATAGAAGCGATGGGTGGAGCAGCAAAATTTGAAGCCAAATTAGACGAACTATTTAATTCTGTCAGCGAAACGTCCGGTCGTCATCAAGTCGATATCACCGGTTTAATCGGTCAATATGCTCACGGAAACGAACCAAGTCATCACGTAGCGTATTTGTACGATTATGTGAATAAACCTGAAAAAACAAAAGAAAAAGTACATTTCATTTTAGATAATTTCTATAAAAACGACCCAGACGGCTTAATTGGTAATGAAGATTGTGGACAAATGAGTGCTTGGTATGTGTTGAGTGCGATGGGAATTTATAATGTAACACCAGGAAATAAAAATTATAATTGGACAGTAATCGAGCCTTTTTTTGATGAAATTAATGTAAAACTTGAAAATTTGAACGATTATGTTATTAATAAAAAAAATAGAATAGTAGATTATTCTATTTTTGGTTTTGATGGAAGTTATTTGAGATTTCCGATAAACTATAGTGATATTATTCCCGTACCAGTAATTGCAGCTGAAAGTAAATCATTCAAAGATAAAATGAAGATTGAAATTCAATCATTTAAACCGGAAGACAAAGTTTATTATATTACAAATGAACAAGGAGTAGATTACAGCACTTTTAAAAGAACTTTTATTGAATACACAAAACCATTTGAAATCGACAAAACAACTGAAGTTCTTACTTATGTTAAAAAAGGAGAAAATCAAAGCAACACTGTCTCCGCCACTTTCTTCAAAAAACCAAACAATTTCACCATCGACATCAAATCAAAATACAATCCGCAATACCATGCCGGCGGTCCGGAAGGCTTGATTGACGGTATTTTTGGTACAGAAAACTGGCGAAAAGGCGATTGGCAAGGCTATCAAACCTACGATTTTGAAGCAGTCATTGATATGCAATCCACCCGCGAAATAAGTCAAATTACCGCCAATTTTCTGCAAGACACCCGTTCGTGGATTTTGATGCCAACCAAAGTGGAGTATTATATCTCAGATGATAATGTGAATTTTACGCTTTTCGACACGCAAAACAATACAATTGACCCAAAAGATTACAATTCCATCACAAAAGGATTTAAAAGCATCAAAAAATATGTAAAAGCTCGCTACGTAAAAGTAAAAGCGAACAACTTCGGCAAACTACCTGAATGGCACCAAGGTTTTCCTTTTGATGGGGAGGCGTTTATTTTTGTGGATGAGATTACGGTTGAGTAACCTCCCCCCAACCCCCTCCAAAGGAGGGGGAGACGAGACGTTTATAAAATGTGGATATATTTTGATTAATAATCCGTTTTAATCTAGTATAACGAAGCTATCAAAATCTGTAAAAATCTGCGTTTTGCAAAGCAAATCAGTTCAATCCGCGTTCCAATAAAAGATTTCTGTTACAGTCGCAGTTTATTGCCATCAATAAAATCCGTTTCAATCCATTTTAAGCAAAGCGAATCAAAAAATCAGCGGAAATCTATTAAATCCTTACTATCCGTGTTCCATTTAAAGGTTTACTTGTTTTCTGTGAGCAATTAATCCTTCCAACCCCAAGGCGACTCAGGATTTTCAACCGTTTCACTCAAATCAAACGACACCGAAAAAACCCGATCCGTTCCAATCCGACGTAAATTATACGTAAAAGATTTCTCATCCACGGTTATCCACCAAACATTCATAGAAGCATACGGAATCAATTCGCTCGTAAATTCATCAGCCGGAAAAAATTGCATGTTTTGTGAACCGCCATTTGTTGAGGTACCGCCGTATTGCGTTACTTTATCCGGTTTACCATTTTCATGACGGTGGTCGTGTTTGAGTGTGATTTTACCATTTTTATAGGTCAATACCCAAGTTCTGGATTTATCGTCACCCACAAAAAACGGAATACGAATTTTATTTTTCCCACAGCTTTTTACGTGCATGACTAACTTTTTTCCTCGAAATTCATCGTTGGCAGGAGCTTCAATTATTTCGCCTTCAAACGATTTTCCGCAGTGTTTTTGCAGTGTTTCCCAGAATTTTTGGGTTTCCGATTTCTGTTGAGCATCCATTGAAAAGGAAATCAATAAAGCCAATAAAAAAGTCCATTTTTTCATACAATTGTTTTTTTGTGAAGATAAGAAAAAATCTCAAATTCGTATTTTGTATCTTTATCAAAAAAGAAAAAATGATTGTTTCGCTCATTCAAGCTCCTTTAGTTTGGGAAAATCCATCCGAAAACCGACTTTATTTTGAACAAAAGATAAAGGCAATTTCGCAACAAACCGATTTAATTGTGCTTCCCGAAATGTTTACCTCCGGATTTACAATGAATCCAAAACACGTAGCGGAAACGATGAAAGGAGAAACGATTGCGTGGTTAATTGAACTCGCAAATGAAAAAAACGCAGCTATAACTGGCAGTTTAGTCATTCAAGAAGAAGAACAATTTTTTAACCGAATGGTGTTTGTTTTTCCAAATGGAAAAGTTGATTATTATGACAAAAGACATCTTTTTACTTTAGCCGGAGAGGAAAAAGTCTATCAACCCGGAAAAGAAAAGAAAATAATTGATTACAACAATTGGAAAATTTGTTTACAAGTGTGCTACGATTTGCGTTTTCCGGTTTTTGCCAGAAATTCGGAAGACTATGATTTGTTGATTTATGTAGCGAATTGGCCAAAAGTGAGAACAAACGCATGGGATATTTTGCTGAAAGCCAGGGCAGTAGAAAATTTAACGTATGTAATTGGTGTAAATAGAATTGGGTTTGATGATAACGAGCATGAATATGTTGGCCACTCACAAGTGATTGATGAATTAGGGAATTATCTCTTGGAACCGCAATTAAATGAACATGTTTTTCTTGTTGATTTAGATAAAGAAAAAATGATTGAAACGCGAAAAAAATTGAATTTTTTAAATGATAGGGATGATTTTTTATTACTTAATGAACACTGAGACTGCGACTTTTTTTTAATGGAACACGGATTAGACAGATTTAAAAGATTTACGCGGATTTTTGAATTCGCTTCGCTTAAAATGGATTTAAACGGATTTTGTTTATTGCTATTTTCTGCTAAAAATTGCAACTGCGTCTGAACACTAAACCAAAGGTTCATTCTCACAGAAGGCATGAAAAACACAGAAATTTTATTGATAATTTTCAAACCTGAAACTTGAAACTTGAAACTTTTGTCAATATCAACCACCACTAAACTTCAACGTTTGATCCACATCCCAATTTGCACGCACTTCTACAGGTGTGGGAAAGTAGCGAACTTCTTCGGATTGGCGTTTTTCAAGATAATTTCCAGTATCCCAAACTTTGTTTTTGTTATCATCATAAATAATTCTGATAGTAAACATGGCAGGTTGTATCAAATTAAAATCAAAAACCGTTTCTCCTTCCGAATAAGCAGAAGCTTGAACAACACCTTTGTCATTTGTTAGTTCAATAATAATCGGAAACGATTTAATTCCTTCCAATCGTAAGCGTAAGTTACCATATTCAGAAACATCTCTGGTAGAAACTCGATATCCGGTAGAATCGCTTTCTCGTTCTAAAAAATCAGTAAAAGCACCTTTTTCAAGGGTGAAACTATACTTTTCAAGCGGTTCTTTCTTAAAATCAATTTCAACTTCTTGTTTCAATTCATCATATTTTGTTGAAAAGGCAACCGCTACCGAGTCTTTATTTATCAATTTTATTTTTGAATCATCAATTTTTGTCAACGGAACGGAACTGCCGAGCGTAAAATTTTCCCTAAAATGCAGCGTACCGCTTTGTTTAGGTTTAATGCTTAATGTGTCTGATTTTTGGTTTTTCATTTTAACCGTAAATTCCTTTTCAAAATCATTCCGATTGATTTTTAACGAAAGTGAATCGGTTTTAATGGGTTTAAACCAAATTTGAACCGAATCTTTTCCTTGAAAGGGTGTAACGATTGTGGGAATAATTTCATTGCCGTTTTTCAATTCTGTTTTGAGGTTATCAGCTTTCCCTTCATGGCCAACAATAATTCTATTTCCGGAAGCTTGTGATGGTTTCATCGGTTTAAACGGAAGAACTTCTTTAAACAACTCTAATTCATACGCAGACTCACTTGGAACAGTAATCGTTTCACTAAAAAACGCAATTTTATCCGACTTTGGATCAAATTTGTTATTGCTGCTCACATCTTTCATCGCAACTAAAAGGTAATTCCCTTCTTTTAAATTTTCCAGTTTAAATGTTTTGCTACTGTCTAGCGTGTTGGTAATGTATCGTGGAAATTCTTTATAAACGACAGAATCGTTAAATTTTTCATTTTTTTCATACAACATAACCGAAACAAAATTATCGGTTTTACTATCAAATGCATCTTTGATGGTTCCATTTATTTCAAGCGAATCGATATACGTTCCGGTAGAAAAAATGTATTTAAATTGTTGATAAGGGTTTCCTTCATTGTTATCCTGAATACTTTTTCCAAAATTAAAACTATAGGTAGTATTTTCAAGTAAAGTATCTTTAATGGTAATCGTAATTTCTTTTGAAGCGACCATTGGAGAGATTAGCGGTTGCGTCTTCATTGGTGGCGAAATAATCAACTGCTTGTTTATATCTTTCAACTTCACATATTCGTCAAATTGAAGTTTAATGACATTTCCTTTAAAATTAGTTGAAAAATTCTTAGGTTCACTCAGTTTCAAAATAGGCGGAATAGTGTCTTTCATGCCACCAGTAATAAAACCTCGCTTGGCACAACCTGTAAACAGAACCGTAATAAGAAGCAGAAAAAAAATTCTCATAATTTTATCAGATACATAAAGTTGCCACAAAATAACAATTATATTTAGTGTAAACGAAATGTTTTAGGTTTTTCTTTACGTATGCTTAGTGTGTATAAGCTATACAAACAATGCTCAATTTTGTTCCCGGTATTTTTAGGATGGCTTTTCCGCATTGCTCTAAGGTTGATCCGGTTGTAATGACATCATCAATCAAAAGATAATGTTTGTTGTGATGACTTTCATTGAATTCAACTTCAAAAAAGGTTTTTTTGGCTTCTGTTCTTTCTAAAAACGACTTTTTGGTTTGAGTAACAGAATAAGTATTTCGGTGTAAAATATCCTCATAAAAGGGTATTTGTAATGATTTTGAAAGTGATTGACCAAATGTAGTTAATTGATTGTATCCTCGTTCTTTCATTCTCTTTTTATGTAAAGGAACCGGAATAATTGCATCAAATTTTAATTCGGAGTGAATTTTTTGAAGCTCTTCTCCATACCAATCACCTAAAAAAGTACCCACTTGTTGTCTTTTTTTATATTTTAGATGATGAATGAGTTCCTGCACCAATCCTTTTTTGTGAAAATAAAGTAGGGCAGAAGCATGTTCTAAAGGCAAACGACCATAAAATTTTCGTAAAACTTCGTTGTCCGGATTTTCAGTATGTCTTGTGAGAGGTAATCGATGGCGACATAGTGCACAAACCGAAATTTCGTTGGTAAACAAAGGATTTTTACAAGCTAGACAAACTTCAGGGTAGAATAAATGGAGTATACTTTTCAGCATTTTGGCGTGTATTAGGTTCGAAATGGCGTTTAGTTGAGTAAACTAATATAAAAAAGACTTGATTTTAAGAATTAGAGTAGCAAACAATTACTTGTCGAAGCTGAACAATTCTGTTATTTCTAAATCCAATGCTTTTGATATAGCATAAACAGAGCTTATCGTTGTGTTTATCTCTCCTCTTTCAATTCTTCCAACTTGTGAAATTGGAATATCGGCTGAGTAAGCAAGAGTCTCTTGAGATATTTTTTTAGAAACTCTTATTCTTCTTAGGTTTTCACCAAAAGCAATTATAAAATCTATATTCTTTACATTATTCACAATGTAAAAGTCAGGATATATAAAAATATTTATAAACGCATATATGCGTTTATAAATATTTTTTATTATGTTTGTAACAAGATAATTCGTAATAATTTTTTTTTATTACATTTACTATGTTTTAAAATTATAAACTTAAATCAATTAGCTTTTATCATGAAAACCAGTTTAAAATTACTATTCGTTTTTATTGCAACAATTTTATTATTTACTTCTTGCGATAAAGATTTTTACGAAGATGTTGAGTTGCAGAAAAACAATTTAGAATCAATTGATGTAAAAACAATTACCTATGATGAGTTTAAAAGAAAACTAAAATCAGTAGAAAACAAGCCGGCAGTAAAAATGATTTTGAATAATACAAATTCCATACGTCATTTTGCAAGATCAGGCGATGATTCTGAAATTGAAATCTTTACAGATGTAATCAAAGAAATAACCTCAGGAACATACAAATCTTATACGATGTACATCAAGACATCGGACACGATAGCCAGTAAATTTTATAATCTTACTTTAGAAGAGAAAGAAGGAAACACCGATGCTTTTATTACAAAATATAGCCCTACCGAAAATTGGTTAGATGACAAAAGCCAACCATTTGAAGGAGGAATAACCACCTTTAGAGTAGAACCTGGACCAGGAGGTTCAATTAAATTCACACATGTTGATGAGGAAGGAGGAGGTGAAGTTGAGGGATCAAATATTTATCCTATTGCTTGCGATGGAACAGTTCAAACCACCATTATTGTGGAAGCCATTATGTGTTCAGAATTTGTCCACTGGCCATGGTCGCCAACTACACCACCTTGCAATGCTAGTGTTAAGGCAAAATATAAATACACTTACAGATATGAATGTGTTCCAGGTATTACGTTTCCGGGTTCTGGAGGTTCTAACCCTGGAGGAAGTTCACCAGTTGGAGGAAATAGCCCTGGTTCATCTCAACCCGGTGAACCATCAAATAATTCATTAACAACAATAGTTGGTGAGCCTATAATTAGACCCTCGGTACTTTATTTGGCTGATCTTTTATCGCTGAATAGTCGGCAAATCACCTTTCTTAGCAACAACCCAGTTGTCGAAGCACAAATATCAAATTATATTAGTGAAAATACAATAGGAGGTGTTGTTAGTTCTGAAGTGAAATCGTTTGTTTTAGAGTTTATTCAAGGTGCACTTGAAAGTGGTTTGAATCTAGATTTTGAAAAATCATTAAAATCACCAGCAAATATTGATTTTTCAGCAATTGATCAAAACACCCCAGAAGGACAACAATTTACTTGGATTTATAGTAAGTTAATGGAGTCTTCTGTTTTTAAGCAAATGTTTACAGAAACATTTCAAGTTAGTGACCCCAGAATAAACGTTAAATTTGAAGTTACAGACGAAGGTATTCCTTCAGGGGCAAATGGAATTTGTAAAATCCAAGGATCTGATGGAAACTGGCACAACACGATTAAAATAAGAAAATCTATCATCGGTGAAGATTCTAATTTATCTATTGCCAAGACTATTTTACATGAATGCATACATGCTTATTTAAACATAAAAAAAATAGATTCAAATTTAGGCACAACTATTGCTCAACTTAACGGACTAGACCTTGGTCAATTATTAGGCACATTTACAGGAGGTTTTGGTGGTGTTCCTGTTGCAAACGGAACTGTAACACAACACGATTTTATGTTTACCTATATGTTACCCGTTTTTACAAATGTATTAGCAGATTTGAAAGATGACTTGATTTTACCAAGTCATATTGTTGAAGCTGAGCAGGCAATATGGTACTTATCAAATGATGAGGAATACAATTTTAATTGGCCAGATTTATATTTTTACCTTTCTTTGAATGGTTTACATGGATCTGCCCCTTTTCAAAATGAATTTCCTACCAATTCATTAAA
The DNA here is from genome assembly GCF_023195775.1 of Flavobacterium azooxidireducens. Taxonomy (NCBI): domain Bacteria; kingdom Pseudomonadati; phylum Bacteroidota; class Flavobacteriia; order Flavobacteriales; family Flavobacteriaceae; genus Flavobacterium; species Flavobacterium azooxidireducens. The sequence goes on along the minus strand of NZ_CP096205.1, from coordinate 1,228,424 downwards.
TTTTGAAAAGTATTATTTCATGCAAGAATTAGGTGTTTTATCATTAACTAAAACTATGTTCTAATGAAGTTTTTATCCTTTTTCCTGTTATTTTTTAATTTAGTTTTTTCTCAACACGAAAATGAACTAAATAAGGTAGATAGTGTTTTTGTAATATTTTCTGAAAGTGATAAACAAAAGATTTACACTAAGATTTTAGAAAAAGATTCTAATGAACTAAATAAAATTATGTACATGTTTTATTTTAGTGATGGTAAAAATTGTAGTTTTCGATTTTATAAACAATTCAATTACGATCCTGATGGAAATGAAATTCTAAAAACTTATAAATTAAATAAATCCTTTTTAAGAAAAAACAAACATAAAATTATCACTTACGAAGAAATCAATGAAAAAGGTTTCATCAACTTTATTGATTTTCTTAGAGAACGAAAGGTATACATCATTGATTTGGGGGAGGCAAAAGGCAGGCATCTCATTGCAAGAGGGGTAATATTTGGCTTTGTTGCCGAAGAATAAATGAATTCTAACTCGATTTTATGTTTACCTATATGTTACCCGTTTTTACAAATGTATTAGCAGATTTGAAAGAAAAATTGATAAGTCAAACGGACATCTCAGCAGCAGAAAATCAAGAACCTTGGGTTTTATCAAATGATGAAGTTTATCATTTTAATTGGCCAGATTTGTATTATTATTTATCGCTTAATGGTTTGCATAATTCAGCACCTTTTCAAAGCCAATACCTTGAGGTTTTACAGGTAATTGCGTTTTGATTATATTAAATTTAATTCTGAAAGTATATGCAATAATTTAGTGTGTTAAAATTTATTTTCAAATCAAACTTTTTTACCCCTACTTTTTATATTTTTGCACCATTATGGCAAAACAAGAAGATAATTTTAAGAATGTAATTTCACACGCAAAAGAGTACGGATTCATTTTTCCGTCCAGTGAAATTTATGACGGTTTAAGTGCCGTTTACGATTATGCTCAAAACGGAGCAGAATTAAAGAAAAACATTAGAGAATATTGGTGGAAATCAATGGTGCAAATGCATGAAAACATCGTAGGTATTGACGCTGCGATTTTTATGCATCCAACAACATGGAAAGCTTCCGGTCACGTAGATGCCTTCAATGATCCGTTAATTGACAACAAAGATTCTAAAAAAAGATACCGTGCTGATGTGTTAATTGAGGATTATGCCGAAAAATTAAACCAAAAGGCACAAAAAGAAATCGACAAAGCCAGAGAACGTTTCGGTGATGCTTTTGATGAAGCCCAATATGTGACCACCAATCCTCGTGTGATGGAATACAAAGCCAAACAACGCGAGATTTTGGAAAGAATGGCTCGTTCGTTGGGCAATGAAGATTTGGCCGATGTAAAGGCTTTAATTGAAGAATTAGAGATTGCTTGTCCGGAATCCGGTTCACGAAATTGGACCGAAGTGCGTCAGTTTAACTTGATGTTCGGAACCAAATTAGGAGCTTCTGCCGATTCTGCGATGGATTTATATTTGCGTCCGGAAACCGCTCAGGGAATTTTTGTGAATTTCTTAAACGTACAAAAATCAGGTCGTATGAAAATTCCATTCGGAATTGCACAAACCGGAAAAGCGTTTAGAAACGAGATTGTAGCTCGTCAGTTCATTTTTAGAATGCGTGAATTTGAACAAATGGAGATGCAATTTTTCGTAAAACCGGGAGAAGAGATGAAATGGTATGAATACTGGAAAGAAACCCGTTTAAAATGGCATTTATCGCTTGGTTTAGGGAAAGAAAATTACCGTTTTCATGACCATGAAAAATTAGCTCATTATGCTAATGCGGCGGCAGATATCGAATTTAATTTCCCATTCGGATTCAAAGAACTGGAAGGAATTCACTCCAGAACCGACTTCGATTTGAAAGCTCACGAGCAATTTTCAGGAAAGAAATTACAATATTTTGATACGGAAGAAAACAAAAACTATGTTCCGTATGTAGTTGAAACTTCAGTTGGTTTAGACAGAATGTTCTTGGCTGTTTTCGCTAATTCATTAACAGAAGAAGCCTTAGAAGACGGTTCAACACGAACAGTTTTGCGTTTGCCATCGGTTTTAGCACCAACCAAAGCAGCCATTTTACCTTTAGTGAAAAAAGACGGTTTACCAGAGATTTCCCGTAAAATTGTAGAAGAATTAAAATGGGATTTCAATGTAGCGTATGATGAAAAAGATGCTGTGGGTCGTCGTTACAGAAGACAAGATGCATTGGGAACACCATTTTGTATCACAGTTGACCACCAAACCATAGAAGATGAAACGGTTACTATTCGTCACCGAGATTCGATGCAACAAGATCGTGTGAAAATTTCTGAATTAAGAGATATTATCGCGAATGATGTTTCGATGCGAAATTGGTTGATGAAAATGTAATAACCATTCAATAATATGTAATAAGGCTTTCCTATCGGGAAGCCTTATTTGTTTAAATTTGCAAGACATTTTTGGATTATGGAATCGAATGATTTTCAAAATTATTTTTATTTTTTAGTTGCTGCACTTGTTTTGGTGGTGGGAATAGCTCTTATTTTGGGATATAAACTGTTTAAATCCCTGAAAAGAAAAGAAGCTATCGAATCGCAATTTCAGCAATTAGAAGATAAAGTCAGCAATTTACAACTGGAAACGTTGGAGGCAAAACTCAATCCACATTTGTTTAAAAACATATTGAATTCTATTCAATCACATGCTTATCAAACCTATTTTGCATTAGATAAACTAGCGAATGTGTTGGATTATATTTTATACGAAAGTCGAAAAAAATTCGTCACACCAAAAGATGAAATTGAATTTGCTTGTAACTTAATAGAAATCAATAAAATAAAAGTCAGTCCGCTTTTTGAATTAAAGGTAAAAATGAAGGTAAAGGAAGAAGAATTACTTTACAATCAAAAGTTAATTGCTCCGATGATTTCTATCGATTTAATTGAAAATGCATTCAAACACGCCGATTTACAAAGTGCGGATGCTTTTATTTCCATCGTATTTGAATTTAAAGAAAGTGTTTTTAGTTTAACCGTTTCCAACAAAATTTCTCGAAAATCAAAATTAGAGAAAGAAAAAGGAGGTTTTGGAACACAAACTCTTGAACAAAGATTAAAAATCATCTACAAAGATCATTTTAAACTGGATAGATTTGTAGAAAAAGACGTTTATATTGCTCACTTAAAAATTAATTTACTTGAACACAAAGCTGAAATGCTTGCTGCTCGACGATGAGTTGCCCGGATTAACTTATTTGAAAATGCTTTGCGAACAAATTCCTGAATTGGAAGTAGTCAAAGCATTTAACAACCCCGATGTGTTTTTAAGTGAAATCCCCGAATTAGATTTTGATTTATGCATTTTAGACATCGAAATGCCAATGATTTCGGGCATTGAAGTGGCAAATCTATTACAAGGAAAACTTATCATTTTTGCTACAGCTTACAAAGAATTTGCGTTGGATGCTTTTGAATTGGATGCAGTGGATTATCTGCAAAAACCCATCAAAAAAGAGCGATTGCAAATGGCTGTTCAAAAGGCGTTGAAAAGAATTCAGCAGGAAATTCCAACCAAGAAATTTACTCAACTACAAGCAGATAAAGGTAAAATACTATTATATTTCGACAAAATCAACTACGTCAAAACCGCCTCGATTGATAGCAGAGACAAAGAAGTTTTGCTGGATGATGGCTCAACCGTTATTTTAAAAAATATTTCTTTCGAAAAATTACTGGAATTATTACCAACTTCAGATTTTTGCCGAATTAACAAACACGAAATCATCAAACTTAGTATTGTTCAGTTTTTTTCAGCTGATTTGATTACTACAAATTGTACTTTAAGAGAGAAAAACCTTGTGCTTACGTTAGGAAATTCATTTAAAAAGGATTTTTTATCAAAACTTACTTTATAAGTTGTTACATTTTTTTGCAGTTTCATTACAAAAATGAAATGTCCTATTTCAGTACCGGATTTTACTATTTTGAAATGATAGAATTTTGAGGAAATTAAATGAATTTCCGATGAAAAACTTTAAAAACTCATTCTTCTACATTCTAATTATTGGTGGATTTTCTGCTTTGATGTATTGGATTGCCGTTCAAGGCGAAAAACTGGAATACAATAGAAATATTGAAGTCGTTTCTACCAATTTATCACAATGGGATTCGTTTTTAGAATCAATTACGCACAACATTCATCATCCGTTAGCGATACTTTTAGCTCAAATTGTTACAATCATTTTAGTGGCTAGGATGTTTGGTTGGATTTGTAAAAAAATCGGTCAACCTTCCGTTATTGGTGAAATTATTGCCGGAATTGTTCTAGGACCTTCGTTATTCGGCATGTATTTTCCTGAATTTTCAGCCAATCTTTTTCCTGCTGAATCATTAGGAAACTTACAATTTCTTAGCCAAATAGGGCTTATTTTATTCATGTTTGTAATCGGAATGGAGTTAGACCTCAAAGTGCTTCAAAACAAAGCTCATGACGCAGTTGTAGTGAGTCATGCCAGTATCATTATTCCGTTTGCTTTAGGGATGGGATTGGCTTATTACATTTATGAATCGTTTGCTCCCGAAGGTGTTCAATTTGCCTCTTTTGGATTGTTTTTGGGAATTGCGATGAGCATTACGGCTTTTCCGGTTTTAGCAAGAATTGTTCAAGAACGTGGTTTGCACAAAACCCGCTTGGGAACGATGGTTATCACTTGTGCCGCAGCAGATGACATTACTGCTTGGTGTTTGTTGGCCGCCGTAATTGCCATTGTTAAAGCAGGTTCATTTGTGAGTTCGCTTTATATCATTGCATTGGCTGCTATTTATGTGTTGTTAATGCTAAAATTGGTTCGACCCTTCTTAAAAAGAGTTGGCGATCTATATGCAACAAAAGAAAAATTGAGTAAACCTGTTGTAGCTATCTTTTTTGTAACGCTGATTGTTTCTTCATATGCTACGGAAATTATTGGAATTCACGCTTTGTTTGGAGCGTTTATGGCAGGTGCGATTATGCCGGATAACATGCGTTTCAGAACGCTTTTTATAGAAAAAGTAGAAGATGTTTCCATCGTTTTACTTTTGCCGCTATTTTTTGTTTTTACTGGTTTGCGTACCCAAATCGGACTTTTAAATGATCCTTATTTATGGAAAGTGACGGGTTTAATCATTTTAGTTGCAGTTGTCGGAAAATTTCTCGGAAGTGCTTTAGCAGCCAAATTTGTGGGACAAAATTGGCGTGACAGTTTGACCATTGGTGCGTTAATGAACACAAGAGGGTTAATGGAATTGGTCGTTTTAAACATTGGTTTTGATTTAGGAGTTCTCACGCCCGAAGTTTTTGCAATGATGGTCATTATGGCGTTAGTAACTACATTTATGACCGGTCCGGCATTGAATTTAATTGACCTAATTTTCAAAAAACCAACTCATGAAACCATTCCGGCTGAAGTTATTGATGCTGGGAAATACAAATTACTATTTTCATTTGGCGATAGTCAAAGTGGTAAAGCATTGTTGCGTTTGGGAAATTTTTTTACTAAAAAACAAGGTGAAAATGCATTGATTACAGCCATGCACTTGACACCTACCAACGAAATCAATCATATTAACATTGAAAATTATGAAAAGGAAAGTTTTGAACCCATTTTAAACGAAGCTAAAGTAATTAATCAACCGCTTTCCACTTTTTTTAAAGCATCCAACGATATTGATTCAGACATTACTAAAACAGCCAATCAAGGCGATTTTGATTTGCTTTTAATCGGTTTGGGACAATCAATGTTTGAAGGAAGTTTTTTAGGTAAAATTTTAGGATTTACTACCAGAATTATCACACCAGATCGTATTTTAAATACAATAACCGGTAAAGATAATATTTTTGAAGAATCTATTTTTGATGATAGAACCCGTCAAATTTTAATGAAAAGTGAAGTTCCGGTTGGGATTTTAGTGGATAAAAAATTCACCAAAGCAGACATTATTTTTGTTCCTATTTTTGATAAAAGTGATGCTTATTTGATAAATTATGCTCAAAAACTCATTCACAATAATGAATCGCAGATTACGATTTTAGATTCTAAAGGATTAATCAAAAACAATCCTGAAATCAAAGAAATGATTCGTTCCATTGAACAGAAAGCACCTAATCACATTACGCTGCTAAACGAACAAAAAATAGAAAAAGAATTCTTGCTTAAACAGGATTTGATGTTGATTAGTCTCAACAGCTGGAAAAAATTGGTTGAAACTAGAGGAATTTGGTTGAGCAACACACCTTCAACGTTAATAATTCAGAAATAAAACATTGCAAAAATTATTAAAGTAAAAAATCCCAAACTCACTCGAATTTGGGATTTTTCTTTTTAAACATTTTCTTTAATAAATTCCTCAGAAAAAGCTTTGATTTGATCGCGAACCCTTCTGAACTCAGCAATTAATTCCTTTGCGGTTCCTGATGCTTTTGACGGATCTTCAAAACTATGGTGAATTGTTTTTGTTTTAGTTGGGAAAAACGGACAAGCTTCTTTAGCATTATCACAAACGGTAATAACAAAATCAAATTCAATATCGGCATATTCATCCACGTGATTAGAAGTATGTTTCGAAATATCAATACCGTCTTCGGCCATAATTCCAATTGCAAACGGATTCAAACCGTGTACTTCCACACCGGCACTGTAAACTTGTGCTTTATCGTTAGCAAAATGCTTTAAATAACCATGAGCCATTTGGCTTCTGCACGAATTTCCGGTGCATAGAACGAGAATTTTTTTCATTTTATTTGTAGTATTTGTGTTTTAACCAAAAAGATACTCTTACCAGCAAAATCAATGCAGGTACTTCCACAAGAGGACCAATTACACACGTAAAGGCTTGTCCGCTATTCAATCCGAAAACGGCAATGGCAACTGCAATCGCTAATTCAAAATTGTTTCCGGCAGCTGTAAATGAAACCGCTGCGTTTTGATCATAAGGAGCTCCAACTGCTTTTGTTACAAAAAAGCCAATGATGAACATAATTGCAAAATAGATAAGCATCGGAATGGCAATCAATACAATATCAAGCGGAATTGTGACAATTAATTCGCCTTTTAAACTAAACATTACTACAATGGTGGCTAATAAAGCGATTAACGTGATGGGTGATATGGTTGGGATGAATTTCGTGTTATACCATTCTTCGCCTTTTAGTTTTACTAAAATGATTCGGCTTAAAAAACCCAACAAAAAGGGTAATCCGAGATAAATCGCTACACTTTCGGCAATGGTTGCAATTGAAATATCAACAATCGCTCCTTCAAAACCAAAATAGGGTGGAAGAATCGTTATGAATATCCAAGCATAAAAACTGTAGAAAAACACTTGAAAAACACTGTTTAAGGCGACTAATCCTGCTCCGTATTCTTTGCTTCCTTCGGCTAAGTCATTCCAAACCAAAACCATGGCTATACAACGGGCTAATCCAATCAGAATTAATCCAATCATGTATTCCGGATGATCTTTTAGGAAAATGATAGCTAAGAAAAACATCAAAAACGGACCAATTATCCAATTTAATAGTAGTGAAATAGATAGGATTTTGGTGTTTTTAAACACTTTCGGTAATAATTTGTAATCTACCTTAGCTAATGGCGGATACATCATCAAAATCAATCCAATAGCAATTGGAATGTTAGTTGTTCCGGAACTCATTCCGTTGATATTTTCTGCTACAGATGGAATATAATAGCCTAAACCAACGCCAATAAACATCGCAATAAAAATCCACAAGGTTAAATACGAATCTAAGAAAGATAGTTTCTTCATAATCAATAAATTAGCAACAGCCTGATTCCGGTGTGCAACATCCTGCTGTAACTTCGGCTAATTTTACTTTTTGTTTCGGAGTTCCGCATGTTTCGCCACGGTCTATTGCTTTGCATTGTGTTTTGTCAGCAATTAAATTGACAATGATATCATCTTCAGAAAATTGAAAATCTTGTGGATGCATTTGTCTCGTGTCAAACGTATCATTTCCAAACTCAATTTTAACGGTTACATTTGGATTTAAAGGCAGTGATTTTTCAACCACATCAATAATTTGTAATGCTTTTGATGCTTTCATCGAACGAGGAGTTTCCTTTTGAGAAGGCTCCCAAAGTTGAAGGATAATTTCTGTCCAAGCATTCATTTTTCCACCACAATCAACCGAAGTGATAGCGTTTTGTTTTATTTCTGTAATATGAAAAGAAGGGTGCACAAATTGATTTTCACCAAATTGAAATTGCAAATGCAAATCCGGGTGTTGCACTAATTGATTTTTAAATTCTGACCAGTTCATAATTATTTGGTTTTTTAACAGCAGTCAAACGGACTACCATCGGGTTTACTAATTGTTTTGATAAAAGCTTTTACTTTTTTCCAAGTTTCTAAATCTAAGCAGTAACAGATGTTGTTTCCGCTGATATTTCCTTTGATTAAGTTTACTTTTTTAAGTTCCGCTAGGTGTCTTGAAACGGTAGATTGAGCTAAAGGAAGCACTTCTACAATTTCGCCACACACACAAGACGGCATGTTGCTCAATAATTTTATGATAGCTATGCGTGCCGGATGCCCAATTGCTTTAAGGATTTCGGCCATTTCGTTGGTCTCTTGAGAGAAGCCAGTTGTTTTTGTTATTCCCATATCGCAATATTACGATAAGGTTTCAAATAATACAAGTTTTTTAACGGAAATTTTTGCGTGTTATCGAAAGCCTTGTAATATGCTTTTTTAGCCGTGTTTTTTAACCTAAGTTTGTTGATAGTTATGGGTTTAGGTTTAGATGCTGAAAGCCTGTCATTTAGAAATATAATCGTGTAAAACGCCCCAATCTTTTTGCACAAGTAACCTACAAATCAAATTTATTTTAAAAAAGCAAGACCAGGAGTTGTTTCCTGATTTTTGTATTCAAAAGATTTTGTAGGTTTATGATGCACTCTTACCTCATTCTTGACGATGATAGCAAAAGCATTTTGAAAATCCAATCCGTAATGGAAGGGTTTTCAAATTTTCAGCTTATGGCTACTGCGACAAATTATGAGGACGGTTTGAATGCCATTTTAGAGTACCAGCCGGATTTTGTTTTTTTAGAGATCAATCCGCTTTCCTCTTCTTCTAATCTTTCTTTGTTGATTATAAATGAATTGCATCGTTTTTTAAAGAAGATTCCCAAAATTATTGCTATTTCGCACGATACAAGCAAAGCTTTTGAAGCGGTTAAATACGATGTATTGGATTTTTTGGTAAAACCATTTGACGAAGCAGATGTTCGCAAAGCATTATTGCGTTTTGAAAAAAACAATGATATTCCGGTTATTCGTTTAAACCCTGAACCACGAAAAATTGCGGAATTCAAAATTGTTGAACCAAATCCTGAAGTTCAAGAAAACGACAATTTAGCGAGAGAGTTAATTCCGATTCAGCCGGAACCTATTCAAGTTAATGCGGTGAATGAAGAATTGATTACGCTTTTAAAATCAGAATTATCCGATTTAAAAGAGGCTATTTTGGAAATGGCAAATCAACAGAAACCGGCGTTTGATTCAGAATCGATTACTTCACAAATACTTTCAACAATAGAAGAATCACTTCCAAAGGAAAATACAACAGTAGATTTAGAACCCATACTTTCCGAAATAAAAAACATCACATTTGATTCTCCAAAAACGATTGTAGCAAATGATGAAGTGCACCGCAATTTAATTTGCATAAAATCGTATGGCGATTATCGATTCTTAGAGTTAGATGAAATTGCTTTTTTGAAAGCCGATAACAATTCTACCGATATAACATTAAACAATGGAGAGGTCATTACTGCATTTAAAACCTTAAAATATTTTGAAGAAAATCTTCCTTCCTATTTCTTCAGAATACACAACAGTTATATTGTGAATAAAAACTACGTTTCCCGAATTCATACCGGAAACACGGTTTGCTACATTAAAAATTCGAAAACACAACTCCCGTTTTCCAAGAGCTACAAAGACAATGTAGAGCAAATTATAGCCCAATTAGCGGGGTTAGAATTCAAAGACATCTAAAACAAGTTATTCTACCAAGATTTTAGGTTATTCCACAATCAAACGAATGCAATCCACCATTAACGCCCTGATTTTGTTGGCTGTAGCAGATATGCACTATACTTTTACACCGTGAATGATTGTGTCCACGTGATACATTTACATGATAACATATATAGTGTCAAGCGTTCACTCAACTAAAACGAAATTCAACTTATAACTTAATATCACAACATTATGAAAACTTTATTCGCATTATTAGGACTTTTTATGTTCGCTTCTGTTTCTTCTACAGATTTAACTACTAGTGCTACTTCAAAAAATGATCAACCAATGTTAACTGAAAGCGGTGACGGAGGAGCTAATACAGGAACTGTTGCTGGAAGTAGAAAAGTTTTGGTAATTCTTTAAAACAGAATACCATAACTCAAATTTTAAAGATTTTATTCAATAATACAAATCTTTTCAATACTTTTGAATTTAAATTCTAAAAGTATTGAAAAGATTTTACTTATTATTTTTCATTTTACTTTTAATTGCATGTACTGATTTTTCATCAAACAAAGAAATCAACAGTGCAACTCAAGATAGTATTACGCTCTACCTAGAAAGAGCGAATGACTACGTGATGCCAAAACCTAAAGCTCTTGAGTACCTATATAAGGCTGAAAATTTAGTAAAAACTCTTCCAAAAGACTCTATTTATTTTACAAACAAAATATATGTTGGGTTTATTTATTATAACTTAGAAAAAAAAGAAGAATTTAAAAAAAATTCAAGTGAATTAATTGAAGATGCAATCCAAGCCAAAGATTCATTTTATCTTGCTAGAGCTTACACTTATTTAGGAGAATATTATGCTGAAAAGCTCATTATGGATAGTGCTGTTATTAATTTTCAACAAGCTGAAAAAATTTATTTTGGATTAAATGATAATTTTAGTATAGGTCGTTTGCATATTAAAATAGCGACAGCAAAATATCAAGCACGAGATTTTATGGGTAGTGAAAAATCTGCCGTTTTAGCATTAGCTCATATCCGTCTTGAAAAAAATAAATTATTAGAATATGAAGCTTATAATATTTTAGGTTTAACATGCATAAAAATAAAAGATTATGAAAAAGCCCTTGAATATTTTGAAAAAGCTTATTTTATTGCAGATTCAGAAGAACTCAAAACTTTAGGACAGTATCAATCTAAAGCAGTTACACTAAATAATATTGGGTTAGTCAATTTACAGAAAGAAAATATTTTAGTGTCTTTGTCATATTTTAACAAAGCTTTACAAGAGAAAAATCTTTATCAAGAATATCCTAGTTTGTATTCAACTGTATTAGACAATAAAGCAAAAGCAAAATTAAAAATAGGAGATTTTACTAATCTTCCTTACGAATTTTATGAATCTTTGCGAATTAGAGAAGAATTACAATTAACACCTGAAATTGTAAATAGTAAAATAAATTTATCTGAATACTACGAAAAAAGAGGTGTTTTAGATAGTGCACAATATTTTGCTCGTGATGCATATAACCTTGCAAAAAAAACTAACATTTTAAATTTACAATTAGATGCTGTTGATCAATTAAGTAAAGTTGAACCCGAAAATCATAGTGTTTATTCTAAGGAGTATGTTAAACTAGCAGATAGTTTATTACAAGCCGAGCGTAAAGTTTCCGAAAAGTTTGCCCGTATAGAATATGAAACGGACGAATTCAAAAGACAAAAAGAGCAATTAGCTATTCAAAACCGAAACATCATTCTGTTTGCATTATTAGCAGTTTTTATAGTCGTGCTCCTCTATATTATTCGTGATCAGCGAAGTAGGAATAAATACTTTCGATTGCGGGAAGAACAGCAAAAAGCCAATGAGGAAATCTATAGCCTCATGTTAAGTCAGCAGAAAAAGTTAGATGAGGTCGTTATCAAAGAAAAACAACGCATTGGTCAAGAATTACACGATGGGGTTTTAGGGCGTTTGTTTGGAGCAAGGCTAAATTTGGACAGTTTAAATAGAAAAGGAGATGAATTGGCCATCGCCGGAAGAGATCACTACATCTCTGAACTTAAGTTTATTGAACAAGATATTCGTGAAATCTCGCACGAACTGAGCCGCGAAAAATTTGCGTTAATCAATAATTTTGTGGCTATTTTAACCAATCTGTTTGAAGAACAAAAAAATCTATCAGAAAACACCGATTTCAAATACATTATTGACCAAGCCATAAAATGGGATAAGGTGGATAATGATTTAAAAATTAATATCTATCGAATAATTCAGGAGTCATTGCAAAACATTAATAAATATGCTAAGGCTAAGAATGTTTCGGTTAACTTACTAAAAGATGCGGATAACCTTCATGTATCAATAATTGATGACGGAATTGGTTTTGAAGTTTCTAAAAAGAGCAAAGGAATTGGCTTGCAAAATATTTCTTCGAGAGTGGCAACGTGCAAAGGAACTTTTGAGATTAAATCAAAACCAGGAAAAGGGACGACGATCACGATTGATTTGCCATTTAAAAAATAATTTTTTAAAACAAACACTTTTGAATTTATCAAAAGTGTTTTTTCTTTTTTATATTTGAATGTTAATTTCAACCAAAAATACAACCAACAACTAAATCATGTCAAAAAACTACCAAATCGTTATTGTTGATGATCACCCATTTATCATCGAGGCCTATAAAAATGCGTTAAAGAGTTACAGTGCAAATTCATTTGAATATACTACTACACAAGCAAACAATTGTAAGATGGCTTATGAAACCATCACCACAGCAACGCAAGCATTTGATATTGCGTTTTTAGACATCAGTATGCCACCTTATGAAGAAAAAAACATCATGTCGGGTGAAGATTTGGCAAAATTACTTCGTAAACTAATGCCGGACTGCAAGATTATTTTGCTTACGATGCACACCGAATTAATCAAAATAAATACCATTATTAAAGAAATTAACCCAAACGGACTAATTATTAAAAATGATTTAACCTTTGATGAATTGCTTAATGCGTTTAATAAAATTTTAAACAACGATAATTACTACAGTCAAACAGTTGTGAAGTTTGTGAGCCAATCGCAATATGAAAATTTACAAGTAGATGAGTTTGATAAACAAATTTTATATCATTTGTCAAAAGGCATAAAAACCAAAGATATTCCGAGTTATGTGCCACTTTCGTTGAGTGCTATTGAGAAGCGAAAGCTCAATTTAAAAGAGATTCTTCACGTCAAGGGAAGTAGTGATATCGAACTGATTACGGAAGCAAAAAACAAAGGGTTGATTTAGTCAACCCTTTTTTATTGTATAAAACCGTACTAAAATTGGCATAAAACCGCAACAAGATTTGCGGTAAACCGTAACTAATTATCTGAAAATCAATTTACTTTTACATCGAGTTAGTTAGCATACTGAAGTTTCTGAGCAACCTAAGAACGAAAGAAGAGTAAACCGAAAAAATACCACCCTTTTGTAAGTCCCCAAGACTTGACCTACTAATCGGACACTCAAAAAAAAATTTAAAAGCGATAGGCCCCAAACTATCGCTTTTTTGTTTGCTCTTTAGCCACGAATTGCACGAATTTTTCAAAGCTTGCTCCCCTCTCCAAAGGAGAGGGGAGGTGAGAGGTTTTGAAAGTAATTGAAAAAAATCCAAAAGCTTTGTCAAAGTTCAAAACTTTGACAAAGCTAAACCCAAATCAGTAGCTAATTGTTATTTACGGGAAACCACATCAAAAAAGGCACAAACCCGTAACACATTCTGAGTGAACCCGTATTTAGAATTTAAAGTGATCAACATATCTTTACATCATCAATAAAGAGTTAGTTATTCATAATTAAAAATATTGACCCAAGAACGTTCTAAGTAGCCACATCGAAAAAGAAATACCACCCTTTTGCCCCAACGAAAGATCTGATTCAACCAAAAACAGCTACTTAAAAAAGTTAAAACCAAAAAAAGCGATACACCTACTGTATCGCTTTTTTTGTTTTGATGAGGTTGCTAAAAATAACTGAGTTTATTTGACATGAACCTGCCTGCCGCCAGGCAGGTTGCACGAATTGTCACGGATTAAAAAATTTCACAAATACTATAAAACTTAAAAAATAGAAATCTCATGATTTTACTTCAGCTCGCTCCCTTCTCTCTTGGAGAGGGGTTGGGGGTGAGGTTTATGAACCAAACTTCTTTCTTGGCACAAACCCGCGTGCGGGATAGAAGCGGAAAGCCCGGAGCAAAAAAACACCAATTTTCTCAGTCCAAAAAAGCGACTAACGGAAGCTCTTTTTGGGTTGAAGAAAATGGTGTTTTTTGCGAGGACTTGCAGCGGATAGCCCGACCCGGAGCTTGCGGAGGGGCACGCCCAACTTATTCTTCTAATGCATTCCAGCCTCTGGCTTTGAGTTCTATTTTTTGATTGGCTCGCGTGACCAAATGTTTGCCCTCGGTTTCTTTATTCATGTGACCGATGACGGTGAGGTTGGGATTGGCTTTGATTTTGTCGAAATCTTCGATAGCGATGGTGAAAAGTAGTTCGTAATCTTCGCCGCCGTTGATGGCTACTGTTGTGCTGTCGATGTTGAATTCTTCGCAAACGGAGATGAGTTGCGGATCGAGCGGTAATTTCTCTTCGTAAATCGTGCAACCTACGTTGGATTGCTTGCAGAGATGCATGACTTCGGAGGATAAACCATCGGAAATATCAATCATGGAAGTGGGTTTTACTTCGAGTTTTTCGAGTAAGTCTTTGATGTCTTTTCTGGCTTCGGGTTTCAGTTGACGTTCGATTAGGTACGTATAATTGTCTAAATCCGGTTGGTTGTTGGGGTTGACTTGGAACACTTGTTTTTCGCGTTCAAGCACTTGTAAACCCATATAAGCCGCACCGATGTCGCCGGTTACCACAAGCAAATCGTTTTCTTTTGCTCCACTTCGGTACACAATATCTTCTGCATTGGCTTCGCCCAAAGCGGTGATGGAAATGATTAATCCTTTTTGAGAAGAAGTGGTATCGCCACCAATAACATCCACATTATATTCTTTAGAAGCGTGTGTAATTCCGGCAAATAAATCTTCTAACGCTTCGAGCGGAAATCGGTTAGAAACTGCAATGGAAATGGTTATTTGCGTGGGTTTGGCATTCATCGCACAAATGTCGGAAACGTTCGCCACCACGGCTTTGTAACCTAAATGTTTTAAAGGCATATAGGCCAAATCAAAATGCACGCCTTCGACTAACAAATCGGTTGTAACGACGGTTTTTTTATCCTTGAAATCCAATACTGCAGCATCGTCGCCAATTCCTTTTATAGTGGAAGGTTGGTTGATGTCAAAATGTTTGGTTAAATGGTCGATTAAACCGAATTCGCCCAATTGAGCGATGGAAGTGCGTTGAGGTGATTTTTCTTCTAACATAGTGTTTTTATGAAGTGCAAAGGTAGTAAGATTTTAGGAAATCTACACAGCCCACGGTTTTAACCGTGGGATTTTGAGAAGTAGCTTTGTATTAGCTACAGTGAAATACAAGGTTTAAAATTTATATGTTAAAATAAAAAAAAAGCAAATCCTACTGACAAACTGTTGTCACTTCCTGCCAATAACTTTGCAGTATTAATCATTAAATAATAAAAAATTATGACAACAACAGCCCAAGTAATCAGTAAAGAAGATTTGTTAAAACACTGGCAAGGTCACCGTTCGTTAACCCGAAAAGTGATTGAAGCCTTTCCTGAAAAAGATTTTTTTGAATTTTCTGTTGGCGGTATGCGAACGTTTGCCGAATTGACTTCAGAATTGTTAGCCATTGGTGCTCCGGCTATGAAAGGCATCGTGAACCGTGAAGTAAAACCTTACGACGAAAACACCGATAACGGAAAAACCAAGGCCGACTATTTGGCAAAATGGGACAAAGCCACAGAAGAAATTAATCACTATTGGGGTTTGTTACCCGTTGAAGATTTCAGTAAAACCTTCAATCTTTTTGGGCAATATGAGTTTCCGATTATCGAAAATGTTTTTTATTTTATTGATAACGAAGTTCACCACCGCGGACAAGGGTATGTGTACCTGAGAGCTTTAGGAATTGAGCCACCTTTCTTTTGGGAGAGATAGGTTTTGTATTATTTAAATAAAACAATAATTTTGTATATAAAGTAGCTAGTAGGTTGCATTGAGTTTTTATTCTTAATGCAACTTACTATCGTAAAGGGTTTGAAAATCGTTACTTAATTTAAAAACCCAAGATGGCTTTTGCGATGGAAAAATAGATTAAAATTCCGAAAATGTCGTTGCTGGTGGTAATAAATGGGCCTGTGGCGAGTGCGGGATCGATGCCGTATTTGTTTAGTGTGATGGGTACAAACGTTCCGATGAGCGATGCAATAACGATTACAGAAATGAGTGCGATGGCCACAGTGATACCGATTATGTATTCGACTCCGAGAAGAAAATGACTGCCAAGAAGAAGAATTACGGAGAGAATTAGACCATTAAAAAGGCTCAACCGCATTTCTTTATAAAGTCGTTGCCAAATGGTTCCACCTAATGTATTGTTTGCTAAACCTTGAACGATAATTGCAGATGATTGAACTCCCACATTTCCTGCCATTGCGGCAATTAGTGGTGTGAAAAAGAATAAAACGCCATAGTCTTTCATTGCTCCCTCAAATTGTCCGGAGACTTTTACGGCGATGAATCCGCCTAAAAGAGCCAAAACCAACCATGGTAGGCGAGCTTTGGTGAGTTCGAGAATGCTGTCATCTGCTTCAACGTCCTGCGAGATACCGGCGGCTAACTGGTAATCTTTATCGGCTTCTTCTTTGATGACGTCGATGATGTCGTCGATGGTAATCCGCCCAACCAATCGTCCTAGTTCATCTACAACCGGAATGGCTTCCAAGTCGTATTTTTGCATGATTCGAGCCACTTCAACGTCTTTCGTGTCAACCCGAACATAATCTACTTTTGGAATATAGACTTCGCTAATGGGTGTTTTGGTGGAAGTGGTTAATAAATCTTTGAGCGACAATCTGCCTTTGAGACGATTTTCGTCATCAACAACATAAATAGAATGTACTCGGGAAACGTTTTCAGCTTGAATTCGCATTTCTTTCACACACGTGAGTACGTTCCAATTTTCATTCACTTTCACTAGCTCTTTTCCCATTAAACCTCCGGCAGAATCTTCGTCGTAACGCAACAAATCGACAATGTCTTTGGCGTGTTCAACGTCTTCTAACTCAGAGATTACTTGTTCTTTTCGCTCTTGCGGAAGTTCGGCAATAATGTCGGCCGCGTCATCGGTGGAAAGTTCGTCTAACTCTTCGGCAATTTCTTTTGGGGTTAATTTCCGAAGGATTTTTACACGAACTTCTTCATCTAATTCAAGAAGAATTTCGGATGTTTTTTCGGAATCTAACGTGTTAAAAATGTAAATAGCTCCGTAATCATCAAGTTCCTCCATGATTTCGGCAATATCAGCATAGTGGATTTCGTGAAGCAAGTCGTTTAATTCCTGCTCCTTATTTTCCTTAATTAATTGCTCAATTTGACTGAGAAATTCTCTGCTGATTTTAAACTCCATCGGCGGCTATTTTTTGCGTGAGATCAATAAATTGTTCTACCGAAAGTTGCTCCGGTCTGAGGTCAAAGATACTATCTTCTTTTAAATTATCAGACAGTTGGTATGTTTTTAAACTGTTACGAAGTGTTTTTCTACGTTGGTTGAAAGCCGTTTTTACGACTGTGAAAAATAATTTTTCATCACAAGGCAATTGATAGTTTTCTTTTCGTTTTAAACGTAAAACACCCGATTTCACTTTTGGTGGTGGAATAAAAACATGTTCGGAAACCGTAAAAAGATATTCTGCTTCATAAAAAGCTTGGGTTAAAACGGATAGAATTCCGTAGGCTTTTGTTCCTTTTTTTTCACAAATGCGTTCGGCTACTTCTTTTTGAAACATTCCTGAAAATTCGGGAATTTGGTTTCTTAGTTCTAACGTTTTAAAAACAATTTGGGTAGAAATATTGTAGGGAAAATTTCCAATGATAGCAAAGGGTTCGGTTCCTAAAACTTCTGATAAATTATATTTTAGAAAATCTTTTGAAATGATTTTTCCGTCTAATTTTGGGTAATGGTTTTGTAAATAGGTCACTGATTCAGTATCAATCTCAATCACAAACGTTGTAATGGGTTTATCGAGCAGGTATTTGGTGAGCACGCCCATTCCCGGACCGATTTCCAAGACGTTTTGATAACCTTCCAACGTTAACGAATCGGCTATTTTTTGAGCGATGTTTTCATCGTTGAGAAAATGTTGACCGAGGTGTTTTTTTGCTTTTACTTTTTCCATTTTTATCCTCCCCCCGACCCCCTCCAAAGGAGGGGGAGACGAGGTTTTATTTTAAAATTTTTATTTCTTTTTTTGCATACAATAAGCTGCGTTTTACTGCAGAGCAGATTTTGGGAAATGCTCACTGATGACTTGCAATTCTGTTCGGAAGGCGAGCATTTTATCGGCAAAAAGAGCGAGTCCTTCTTGGCGTAATCGCGGAGCATCTTCGCGGTAATAGCTTTCTAATTTTTCTTTGTTTTCTGCTGTATATTGAATCGAGTAGGTCGTGCTGCCTTCTTCTTCCACTAATACTTTTACCATTCGGGCAGAGGTGAATTTTCCGGTGGCTAAAACGTCTTGAATGTGTTTAGATTGCATCCAATGAAGCCATTGGTCGTGGACGCTTTGTTCGATGTTGATGGTTACGTTGTATAGGATCATATTATTTTTCCTCCCCCCAACCCCTCCGAAGGAGGGGGAGACGAGGTGTGATTATGTTGTTAATTATTGTTTTTCTACCTCACCACCTGCCGATAACTATCGGTGCCTTACAAAGGAGTGGGGAGCGAGTTGCGGAAATTTTTTTTATAAATTTGAATCGCCACGAAGCTGCCTGAAATTCTTTCGGGATTCCACAAAATGGATGCTGTCTTGATGATTAAAAAGAACGGCTTCGTATAATGGTTTTGCTTTTTCAGGTTGATTGAGGTGTTTATTGTAGATTTCTGCCGAGAAAAATAAAGCTTCATCACGGTAAATGCTTTCGGGATGATTGTCTATGATTTGTTGGTAGAAAGACAAAGCGTTGTTGTAATCGGTTAATTCTTGGTAGGTTTCACCAATTCGCAAAATGGTTTCATCTTCAATTTCTTCCCCTTTATGGTCTTTTAAAATTTGTTGAAATTGCGTTAAAGCTTCTTGGTTTTTATTTTGATATAGGTAAAAATCGCCTTTAGAGAATTTCTTCAAGGCAGTTCGGGTGGAATCGGCTACGGTGTTGTCGTTGATTAACAGGAATAACTCCAACGCATCGTTGGCAATGAGTTGTGTGGAAGCCGATTTTAATACTTTTAACTGCGTTAAAGCCCAATCAAAATCGGCTTTAAAATAACTAGTTTTGGCAGCTTTCAAACTGGCTTCGTGACCCAAAACGTCATTTTTTAAATCTTCTTCAATTTGCGAATAATACAATAAAGCTTGATTGAATTTTTCTTCATATAATAAAATATCCGCCAATTCCATTTTAGCTTCCGCTAATTGAAATTTATTCAACGGCAGTTGCATTGCTTTTTCCAAAACTAACTTTCCTTTTTCGGGATTGTTTTGATAAAAGGCCAAAAATTCTGCTTGTAACCGTTGCAAAGCCAACGAATACGGACTCACTCCGTATTGTTTCAATAACAATTCTATTTCTGATTCAATTTTAGCATAATCTGCTTTTTTGGCTTTCTCAATTCTAATTCGCATCAAATAGTCTTGGGCAAAAATCTGCAAATCTAAATCTTGGGTATTTTGTAATATAAAAGTCAAAATTTCTGTGGCCACTTCATCTTCATTTTCTTCAATGGCAAGTTCGGCTAAATTGACAATGTTTGAAAAAGAATCCGGTTCTCTTTTATAAATGGCTTTTTCCTGAATAAAAGCTTTTCCATATTCTTTTTGTTGTACGAAAAACCAGCTTAACATTTGATTCCAAAAGAGATCTTGGTTTTTTTGAACTTTTACCAACAAAGCTTTTCGAAGCGTTTCGTTAAAAGAATCTCCCGCTTGATCGTTCATAAATCGGGTCAATTGATTTTGAACCATGACGCTGTTTTGCGGATTTTCATACATTTCTTCTAAATACTTTTCAATCATCAAATCTTGCTTACCCATTTGCCCGTAAAGTTGAGCCATTTGATAATTAAATTTGTATTTTGGATCTAACGAAATGGCGGTTTGATAAGCTTTCAAGGCATAGTCTAACAGTACTTTCTTTTCAAAAGAAGAAGCTATTCCATACACATTAGAAGTATTTTCGTTTATTTTTTCAATCGCCGTTTTATAATGTATATCGGCTTTTTCTTGATTTTTTTGCAACTGATAATTGTATCCCAATTCCACATACAAATTGGCCATTTTAAATTTTGTCAATCGTTCCTGAAGAGCAGTTTCCGCCTTATCAAACTGAAGCAATTGTTGATAACAATCAACCACTCGAAGAAAGTAAATTCCGTTGGATGGTTGGGTTTTCAATAGTTCTTGATAACTCAACAATGCTTTTTCAAATTCGCCTCGTTCATAATAGTTCTGAGCCAATTGTTCATTTTGTGATGAAACAATTGACGAGAAAATTAGAAAGAGTAGAATAATAAATTTGTGCATAGCGTTTAAAAAACAATGTACTAAAATAGCTTTTTTTGGCCAATTAGTACATTGATTGTATAAAGATTAACTTTTTTAGTTGATAATGTCGAATCCGGTGTACGGACGCAATACTTCAGGAATCACAATTCCTTCCGGAGTTTGATAATTTTCG